>CALFZM010000083.1 GCA_937952235.1 uncultured Opitutia bacterium
CCTCGAGCGTGAGCACCGCGGCCTTCTTCATCACGACCGCCGGCGGCGCGGCCCGGCCGCGGAGCAGCAGGCTGGCCAGCGCGCTGAGGTGCGGTTCGTGACCGACGATCGCGAGCGAATGCGTGGCGGCGCGCAGCCGCCGGGCGAGCGGCCGCGGGTCGTCGTCGGGCGCGAGGCCGGGCGCGACGAGCCGGGGCACGTCGAGCTTCAGGCTGCGGAGCAGCCGGCGCGCGGTCTCCTCGGCGCGGACGAGCGGGCTGTGCCAGACCTCCTCCGGACGGAACGCCCCGGTGCGTCGGAGGAACCTTCCCAGTTGCCGCACCTGCTCGTGCCCGCGCGGGCTGAGCGGCCGCGCGGCGTCGTCCGCGAGATCGAGCGCGTGCGCGTGACGGACCAGGTGGAGGCGGATCATGGCGACGTCCGGGCGTTCACCCGTCGAGCAGCTTGCGCGCCGCGCGCATGAGCTCACTGAGGGCGTAGGGTTTGTGAATGACCGCCTGGCGCTCGGGGCTCTGCCAGGGCAGAGGGCCCCGCAAGTCGCTCGGGCCGGTGCAGAGGAGCCGGAGCCCGGGATGCTTTTCCACCAACCGCCGGACGGTGCGTTCCGCCTCGCCGGCGAGCGAACCGATGAAGAGCTGGAACGGGCGCTTCGGCAGTCCCTCGCGCGTGAGGCTGGAGAAGAACTTCAGCGCGGTGACGTGATAACCGTCGGCGGTGAGGATGCCGGCGACCATCTTGCGCACGACGTCGTCCTCTTCCACCAGCAGCACGCTTTCCGTGCCGCGCAGCGAGGGCAGCGGCGCGACGGCGGGAGGAAGCTCGTCGACCGGCTCGGGCACCGCCGGCAGGATCACGTCGAAGGTCGAGCCGACGAGCAGCTCGCTGCGCACCTGGATGTGGCCGCCGCTCTGCTGCACGACCCCGTACACCAGCGCGAGGCCCAGGCCCGTGCCCTTGCCCTCCGGCTTGGTGGTGAAGAACGGCTCGAAGAGATGCTTCTGCGTCTCGGCATCCATGCCGGTGCCGTTGTCCGTGACGGCCAGGGAAACGTACCGCCCCGGCGGCAGGTCCGTCGCGCGGCGGTTCTGGCCGGGCCGGATCTCGCGCACGGTCGTGCTCACGAGGATGCGGCCGGAGTCGCGCAGCGCGTCGCGGGCGTTGAGGACCAGGTTGAGCAGCACCTGCTGGAACTGCGCGGGGTCGGTGCGGACGTTGGGCAGGTTTTCCGCGAGCTCGAGCTCCAGGCGTCCGGCGTTGCCGAGCAGCCGGCGGAGGATGGCGGCGTTCTCGCTGACCAGGAGGTTGAGGTTGATGACGCGGGCGTTGAGCGGCTGGCGGCGGCTGAACGCGAGCAACTGCTGCGTGAGGGCGGCGGCCTTCCGCCCGGCGTGATGGATCTCGGCCACCTCGCGCAACGCCTGCGGGTTGGCGGCCACGTGCGCGGCGAGCATCTCGCAGTAGCCGTTGATCACCGAGAGCAGGTTGTTGAAATCGTGCGCGACGCCGCCGGCGAGGCGGCCGACGGCGTCGAGGCGCTGCGCATGCACGAGCGCCTCCTGCAGCCGGCGCTTCTGGGTCTGGTCGCGATAGGTGGCGACCACGTGCGTCAGCCGGCCGCTGCGATCGAACAGCGGATCGTAGCTCCACGCCGTGCTGATGGTCGTGCCGTCCTTGCGCGCGATCAGGCCCTCGCCCACCAGCGGCTGGCCCGGCTGGGCGGACTTCATCCAGCGCTGCAGCCGCTTGAGATCCGCGGCATCGACGTGCAGCAGACCGTGGGCGCGGCCGACCAGCTCCGTCGGCGCGCGGCCGGTCATCGCGCAAAAACTGTCGTTGGCGAAAACGATCTCGAGGCCGCGGGCGAGCCCGTTGCGGGCCCCGATGAAGACGCCCTCGCTCTGCGCGCGCAGCGCCGCCGCGAGCAGCGTGGCCGGCACCCGCCGGCGGGTCGGGGTCCCTGTTTTCCGGTTCGACACGGACCGGTTCAGGGCGCGAGGCGTTCGATCACCCAGCCGTCGCGTTCGCGCCGGTAACGGAGGCGGTCATGCAGCCGGCTGCGCCGGCCCTGCCAGAACTCGACGACCTCCGGGTGCAGCCGCCAGCCGCCCCAGTGCGGCGGCAGCGGGACGTCGCGGCCGGCGTACTTCTGCTCCACGGCCTTCATTCCCTCCTCGAGCACGCTGCGGCCCGAGATGATCGAACTCTGCTGCGAGATCCAGGCCCCGAGCTGGCTGGCGCGCGGACGCGAGTGAAAGTACGCCTCGCTTTCCTCGCGGGCGACGCGCGTCACCTTCCCCTCGACGATCACCTGCCGCTCCAGCGCGATCCAGGGGAAGAGCAGCGTCGCGTGCGGGTTCTCATGCAGCTCCCGGCCCTTCCGGCTCTCGTAGTTGGAGAAAAACACGAAGCCGCGGCCGTCGACGCCCTTCAGCAGCACCGTGCGGCCCGAGGGCCGGCCATCCTTGCCCGTGGTGCAGAGCGTCATGGCGTTGGGCTCCGTGACCTTTGCCGCCTCGGCCTCCTGGAACCACTTCTCGAACTGCCGGAACGGATCCCGGGCGAGGTCCGCCTCCGCGAGGCCTGCGAGGGAGTACTCTTTTCTTAGGTCGGCCAGTGACACGGGGTCACCGTGGCCGGCGCGCCGGGCGCTGTCAAAAGTCATCTGGTCAGCGCCCGCACCCAGGCGGCCGCGGCGGGAAACTCCGCCACCAGCGCCGCGCGTCCGCCGAGCTCGAAGCCCCGCTCGTCCCACGGCGGCGCCACCGTGCACCCGAGCAGCGCCCAGCCCGCCCCGGCCGCCGGTCTCGCGGCCAGCCGCGCTCCCTGCCACGTGCCTGCCGGCACGATCACCTGCGGCTGGTCGCCGGCGAGCACATCCGTCCCCATCCGCGCCACGTGGGCGGAGCCGTCGGCGGCCAGCTGCACGTGCTCGACGCCGTCACCCGCGTAGAAATGCCACGCCTCATCCTGCCCGATGCGATGCAGCGCGGAGAAGTCGTCGCGCGTGAGCAGGAAATAGATCGCCGATGCCGTGGCCCGCCGGGACGTCTGCCGGAACCAGCCGCCTTCGCCCGGCAGCGGGGCGAGTTGCAGGTGGGCGATGAGCTGCGCGGAGGTGGGCGGCATGACCGCAGGTCATGCGGTCGAAAGCTGATCGTTGAAAGGTGAAAGCGCCCGGGCCCGCGGTGATTGTTGCTGGAAGGAAACGGGACCTCCAAGCGGGGATGGGCCGAGAGAGATGCCGGCGCGAGAAGGCGGGCGAGCCCGAACGCGTCGCCGGCCGTGACGCGATGGAGTTCCTCCGCATCGATGTCTGAAACGGAATCCGCCACACCGCCAAGGCGCGGAAAAGCCGGGGCGTGAATCTCTGCGCCTCCGCGTCTCCGCGCGAGACTTGATCGAGCGAGTGGGTTCGTGATCCGCACACGCCGACGGGCGCCGCCATCGCGTTCGGCTCGCCGTGCAGGGGCAGGTGCGGCGGTCGCGCCTGCAAGTGCGAGAACCTCCTCCTCAGCGCAGGCGGGGCGGCGGCGGCACGGCCGCCGTGGTCCGCGCGATCCAGATCATCGCGTCGTCGTCACGGGCGACTGCTCGCGGCTGGAAGTGCGCGTCGATCGCGCCGGAACCGAGCTGCCGGTGCCCGCGCGGCTCGGCGAACCACGCGGCGCCTCCCGTGGCCGCCGCGCCCCGGTCCTGCATATCGAACCGACTTCGCTTTTGACCGGGCGCGCGAAGTGCGTTGACTTCACCCTCCCATGATCGCCACCGACGACGCCATCGAGCTCGAGGCCGAACGCCTGTTCAAGGCGCTGCTGAACGTGGACTGCGACCCGCGGCACCGGACGTGGAATCTCGAAGCCTGCCGGGAGATCGCGCCGCTGACGCTCGAGATCAACCGGCTGAAGCGGGAGAAGGACGCCGTGATCCTGGCGCACTCCTACGTCGACCCGGAGATCATCTACGGCGTGGCCGATTTCCGCGGCGATTCGTACTTCCTGAGCATGAAGGCGAAGGAGGCGAAGGCGAAGATGATCGTGTTCGCCGGGGTCGTGTTCATGGCCGAGACGGCGAAGATCCTCTCGCCCGACGCCACCGTGGTCGTCCCGGACCGCGGTTCGGGCTGCTCGCTCGCGGATTCGCTCACCGGGGCGCAGTTGCGCCAGCTCAAGGCGCTGTACCCGGAGGCCGCCGTGGTGTGCTACATCAACAGCACCGCCGACGTGAAGGCGGAGTCGGACGTGTGCGTCACCTCGGGCAACGTCTATCACATCGTCGCCCACCTGCCGCAGAAGCAGATCCTTTTCGTGCCCGACCGGCTGATGGGGCAGAACCTGCGCGACGAGCTGAAGCGTCGCGGGGTCGACAAGGAGATCATCACCTCGGACGGCACCTGCATGGTGCACGACCAGTTCGGCCCCGCCGAGATCGCGGCCGCCCGCGCCCAGTTTCCCGGGCTGAAGGTGGTCTCGCACCCCGAGTGCACGCCGGAGGTCGCGGCGGCGTCGGATTTCGTCGGCAGCACCGGCGCGATGATGAAGTACGTGCGCGCGACCGCGGCGCCCTACTACCTGATGCTGACCGAGTGCGGCCTCGTCGGCCGGCTGCAGGTGGAGGATCCGGAGAAGCGTTTCATCGGCGGCTGCCGGCTCTGCCCGTACATGAAACTCAACTCGCTCGAGAAGGTCCGCGACGCGCTTCGCGCCCCGCGGCCGGACCAGGTGGTGACGCTCGACCCCGACATCCGCCGCCGCGCCGCGCGCTGCATCGAGCGCATGTTCGCGCTCGCCCCGACCGATTGAGCGCGTCCGCCCGAACTTCCCTTCGCCCCGGCATGCTCACTCCCAGCACGGACCACCTCATCGACCTCGCCCTGGACGAGGACGCCGGGCTCGGCGACGTCACCAGCCGCGCCATCTTTCCGCCGCGTCATCGTTCGCGCGGCCTCATCGATGCGAAGCAGGAGCTGGTGGTCTGCGGCCTCGCGGTCGCCGCGCGGGTGTTTGCCCGCGTGGATCCGGCGCTCGTCGTGAAGCCGCTCGCGCGCGACGGCGATCGCGTGCCGCGCGGCGCGCGCGTGCTCCGGGTCGACGGGCCGACGGGCGCCATGCTCACGGCGGAGCGCACCGCGCTGAATTTCCTCCAGCGGCTCTCCGGCATCGCCACGCAGGCGCGGCGCTACGCCGACGCCGTGGCGGGCACCGGTGTCCGCATCGTGGATACCCGCAAGACCACGCCCGGCTGGCGCGCGCTCGAGAAATACGCCGTGCGCTGCGGCGGCTGCGCCAATCACCGCTCGTCGCTCGGCGAGCACGTCCTGATCAAGGACAACCACATCGCCGCGGCCGGCTCGCTCACGCGCGCGGTGGAGCTCGCGCGCGCCGCCGCGCCGCACCTGGCGAAGATCGAGGTCGAGGCGAAGACCCTGCCCGAGGTGCGCGAGGCGCTGCGGGCCGGCGCCGAGGTCATCCTGCTCGACAACATGCCGCCCGCGCTGGTGCGCCGGGCCGTCGCCGCGATCGCGGGGGCGGCGGTCGTCGAGGTTTCGGGCGGCGTGCGCTTCGAGACCCTGCGCGACTACGCGCTGCCGGGCGTCGACGTGATCAGCATCGGCGCGCTGACCCACTCGGCCTCCGCGGTGGACCTGAGCCTGGACGTCGCGCCCGCACGCGGCCGGAACCGCTGAAGGCGTGAAGCTCCTGCACACCGACTGCCTCGTCATCGGCGCCGGCCTCGCCGGCTCGGCCTACGCCCTGCGCGCGGCGCGGCTCGGCCTGCGGGTCGAGCTGCTCTCGCTGGCCGAGCCGCTGGCGGCCAACAGCGACTGGGCCCAGGGCGGCATCATCTACGATACGACGCCCGAACCGGAATCCCTCGCCCGCGACATCGTCGAGGCCAGCGACCACACCGCGCACCCGGCCGCCGTCGAGCACCTCGTGCGCGAAGGACCGCGGGCGGTCGAGGAGCTGCTGCTCGAGGAACTTGCGGTGGGCTTCGATCGCGACGCTGCCGGCGACCTCGACTTCACCCGCGAGGGCGGCCACAGCGCGCGCCGGATCATCCACGCCAAGGACGCCACCGGCCACGCCATCCTCGCCGCGGTGGCGCGGCGGGTCGACGCCACGCCCGCCATCACGCGCCGCGCCGGCTGGGTCGCGATCGACCTGCTCACGCTCTCGCACAACTCGGACGACATCGGCGACCACTACCAGCCGCTGACCTGCTTCGGTGCCTACGTGCTCGACACGGGCAGCGGCGAGACCGTCGCGATCGTCTCGAAGAAGACGATCCTCGCCACCGGCGGCCTCGGGCAGATCTTCCTGCATACGACCAACCAGCCGGGCAGCGTCGGCCACGGCGTCGCGATGGCGTACCGCGTCGGCGCCCGCCTCATCGACCTCGAGTACGTGCAGTTCCACCCGACCGTCTTCGCGAAGAAGAACGCCCCGCGCTTCCTGGTGACCGAGGCGCTGCGCGGGGAGGGCGGCGTGATCCTCAATGCGCGCGGCGAGCGGTTCATGGACGCGATCGACCCGCGTGGCTCGCTGGCCCCGCGCGACGTCGTGGCCCGCGCCGTCATCAAGGAACTCGCGGCCAGCGGCGAACCGCACGCGCTGCTCGACCTGTCGGCCATGACGCCCGACTTCCTCCGCGAGCGTTTCCCGACGATTCACGAGCGGTGTCTCGCGCACGGCATCGACATCACGCGCGAGCCGATCCCGATCGTGCCGGCGGCGCATTTCGCCTGCGGCGGCGTGCACGCCGACCTGCATGGCCGGACGAACATCCGCCACCTGAACGCCATCGGCGAGACCGGCTGCACCGGCCTGCACGGGGCGAACCGGCTCGCCAGCACCTCGCTGCTCGAATGCCTCGTGAGCGCGAAGTTCGCCGCCATCGCCGACGCCGCCGACGTCGCCCGCGAGACGTTCCGGCTGCCCGTGCCGCGCGAGTGGGAGAGCCCCACGCGCGAGGCCGATCCCGTGCTCATCCGGCAGGACATGCTGCAGATCCAGCACACCATGTGGAACTACGCCGGCGTCGTGCGCTCGCCGAAGCGGCTCACCCGCGCGCGCCGGATCCTGATCGAGCTGCGCGAGGAGATCCAGAGCTTCTACCGCGGCTGCCGCCCCACGCGCCAGTTGCTCGAGCTGCGCAACGCCGTGCAGACCGCGCTGCTTGTCGTGCACGCCGCCTCGCTCAATCCGCGCAGCAAGGGCTGTCACTTCGTGACCAACGAGGAGTAGGCTGGAGCAGATTCAATAATTCTGTGGCCCAAACCTAAACGCAAAGTCGCAAAGGAACGCGAAGTTTCGCCAAGTTTTCTTTGCGAGTCTTGGCGTTTTGGATCCCGCTCCGAGCGGCTGCGATTTTACTTAAGGTGCTCCACCGGCCGTCCCGCGCTCAGGGCGGCAGCGCGGCGGGACGCGCCACGAGCAGGAAATCCGGGTCCTGCTGCACCACGACGAAATCCCGGCGCAGCACGCCGAGCCAGCGCTCGGCCTCCTCGCGCGGCTGCAGCTTGAACGAGGGGACGCTCCACGCGTAGTTCACGCGGGGCGTCGTGAAGAAGGCCAGCAGCGGCACCTGCGGGTCGGCCAGCCAGGATTCGATTTCCGGATACGTGAGCAGGTTCAGCCGCCGCGCCGTGGCGGCGTCGTACTCGGCGGTGGTGGAAAACGGTCCCATCCGCGCCGCCCGGGGCACCGCGCGGCCGGTCTCCGCCGCGAGGATGATATTGGGGCCGAGCAACGGCTGCGAAGGCGGCACGAGCCGCTCGACGTGGTCGCGCGCCCGCAGCAGCCGGCCCCGCAGGTCGAAGGTGTAAGGCGCGACGTGGGGCGGCAGCCAGGCGCCGGCGCGGGCCGGCGAATCGACGCGCCCGGTGGCCAGCGCCCAGAGCGGCACGACCGCGACGTGGGCGGCGGCGAGCCCGGCGACCAGCGTCCGGCGCCCCGCGGGCGACCAGCCGCGCGTCGCGCGGTGCAGCTCGATCGCGACCGCCGCGGCGAGCGGCAGGAGGAAGGGCGTGGCGTACTCGACGTAGACCCCGCGCGGCAGCAGGTTGGGCAGCAGCGCCGCGAGCGCCGCGAGCGCGACCACGGTTTCGCGCGAGAATGCCGGCCCGCGGCGCAGGGCGACGAGGACCAGCAGCACGCCGAGCGCGGCCCACCAGGCGGGCGCGGCGCCCGCGACCTCCTCGGGGTTCGTGGTCCAGACGCGGAACGGCACGGACAGCGCATGGAAGTCGAACATCCAGAAGTGGCTCGCCTCCGGTGCCAGGAGGTAGAACGGGGCGAAGAGCGCGAGCGTCGGCCCGACCACGCCCGCCAGCCCGACGCCGACCTTTGCGCCCCGCGGCGGGCCGTCGTGCCAGAATGCCGCGAGCCACAGCACCGCGAAGAACGGCGCCGACGGCAGCCGGCACCCGACGCCCAGCACGCCGAGCAGGCCGAGCAGGAACTGCTTCCTTCCGCCGCCCGGGAGCGCGACGAAGGTCCAGGCAGCCAGGGCGGTGACGAGGCCCGTGAACGCGTACGTCTTGCCCAGGTGCGTGTAGTGCATCCAGGCCGGCAGGAAGGTGAAGCTGCCGGCCACGGCGAGGGCGACCGGCCACGACGCGCGGCGGCCGACCCAGCGCACGGCCACGAGCAGCGCGAGCGCGGCCCAGAGCGCGTTGAGCCAGCGCTGGGCGAACAGCCCGTAGCCCGTGAGCGCGAGCACCGGGCCGTTGACGTACGGCAGCAGCGGCAGCTGCGTGTAACCGAAATCCCGGTACGGCAGGTCGCCCGCCATGACCGAGCGGGCTGCGATCGCGTAGAACCCCTCGTCGGCGTTCATCGCCCCGCAGTACACGTGGAACGCGGCGCTCAGCAGGTGGGCGAGCGGCAGCGCGAGGCAGGCGATGCGGAGGAGGTTGGGGGCGGCCATCGGGGGGAGCGGCGCTGGCGTCGGAAACCCGCGGGTGGGGCCAGCC
>CALFZM010000084.1 GCA_937952235.1 uncultured Opitutia bacterium
CGGACAAGCCGCTGCACCGTGCCGTGCGGCCGTTCACACCGGCGATTCGAAGGCCAACGGAAGGTCCGGTTCAGACGGAACGGAGGCCCGATCGGGCGGGGCCCGTTTCATGCCGTCTCTCCTGCGCCGCTTCCTCCCGCAGCAGGCCAGCGAACGCGCCAGCGACGGGCCTGGTGCGCGTCATGGCCACCCCGACCTTGGCCACGATGGGATCGAAATTCGGTGAGAACGGCCGGCTAACCAAGCCACGCGGCAGGATGCCCGCGACGCTCCCGGCCAGGATGGCGGCACCGCGATGAGCCTCAACGGACGCGAACAACGTCGAAACCCCGTCGCTCTCGAACCCCACGAACCGCGGCACGACTCCATGGGGCTTCAACATGGCTCGCACATGCGGCACGTAGTCCGGAAACGTCTCCCTTGCCAGGCCGACCAGCGGCACGTCGCGCAGCCGCTTCGGTGGCACGCGTTGCAACGAGGCGAGAGGATGGTCGCGCCGCACGACGAGCACGAGGCGGAGATGACGCAGAACGCTCCATTGAAAACCGGGCATCGCCGTAACGGAAGGTTCGAGCGCGATCACCACATCGAGACCGCCGGCTCGGGCCAGCTTGAGGGTTTCCAAGGGCGTGACGTCCATCAGCTCCACCCGCACCGCGGGGTGCGCCCGACGGAATCGTTCCAGCACGCGTGGGAGAATGCCAGCCGTCGCTGACGGCGCGTAGCTGACCCGCAACACTTCCTGCGGCGGCACTGCGCGGGTCCGTCGCACGGCCAGATCGACGCGCGCCAGGATCTCCTGCGCCTCCTCGAAGAAACGTTCGCCCGCGTCGGTGAGCCGGACGGCATTGGTGCGCCGCTCCAACAGCGGCACTCCGAGTTCCTCCTCGAGATCCTTCACCTGGCGGCTCAGCGCCGGCTGGGTGAGATGAAGCACCTGCGCCGCCCGGTTGAACGACCCGTGCGCGGCGGCGACCACGAAATAGCGAAGGTGGCGGAGCTCCACGCTGAACCCGTCGTTCATACCAGGAGTATGAGCGAGCCAAAAAAGTCGGCATTGGGCACCGGCGCGGCAAAGTGATAGGGTGGGATCCTTCCCACTCATGAACAACCCCTCCTCCACCTCCCTCCCCGAGCCGATCGCCCGCTACGTGGATTTCGCCAACCGCTTCGACGCCGCCGGCGCGGCGAGCTGCTTCGCTCCCGACGCCGTCGTGCGCGACGAACAGCGGGAATACGTCGGTCTTCCCGCCATCGAGGCGTGGGTACGCCACACCAGCGAGGCCTACCGCCCACAGGTGGAGGTGACCCGGTTCGCGGCCGACGGCGAACACGTGACGATGTCGGGGCGCGTGGAGGGAAACTTCCCCGGGAGCCCCGCCGATCTCGAGTACAGGGTGCTGCTGCGGCACGGAAGAATCGCGGCGCTGACGGTCGGATGAGGGGCCCGGGCTTTCCCGGAACCAAGCCGTTGGCCTTGATCTCCCCGCCGCAATGGGGCGCCCGGCAAGGTGGAGCGGCTTGTCCGCAAGCCGCTGCGGAGCCGGTCCATCGCACGTCAGCCGCCTGGGGACAGGCGGCTCCACCTTGCTGACGTATTCCGCCTCAGATCTTCGGCACGCGAATCGTGCTGATCATCAGGCTGCCGCTGATGGCATAGACCAACGTCAGCGGGTGAAGCACGAAACCGCCGAGCACCCACACTCCCAGCCAAAGGTTCGCGCCGAGACGTCCGGTCGCATACAGCACCGCCAGCAGGGCGACGATCAGGACGCTCGTGGGAATCGGCGTCCCTTCGAAATATTTCACCTTCCCGGAGTCGTCCGCCAGCGCATCGGCCGTCGCGTTGAACCGCGCCAGACGGCTGATGCCGCACGCCACGAAGTACAGCAGGATCGCCACGTCGAGCGAGCCCCGCATCCCGACGGCAAAGCCCAGGGCCGCCGGCGCGAGGCCGAATGAGATGACGTCGGCGAGCGAATCGAGATCCGCGCCCAGCAAGGACGAGCGCCGCCGCCACCGCGCCACCCGGCCATCCGCGAAGTCGAACACCAACGCGACCGGCAGGAGCGCCATCGCGATCACCAGCCACCGGCCATGGGCGGTCACGAGAAACTGCATCGCCGCCAGCACCGAGGCGGTGCCGCAGAAGCCGTTGGCCAGCGTCAGGAAGTCGGCGAGGACGAACGATCGGATCAGGGAGAAGCGGCGCGGTCGGGGGGCGGAGACAGGGGTTTCAAGCATGGCGGGGATCGAGTTACTCCTTGGTAGTCTTCGGCCGCGAGGCGTTCCCGCCGCGGAAGGTGTCGGCCAACGAATAGCCTGCGCGGCCCGGGGCAGGCGAGACCGGTTGCAGCCGCGCAGCGACGGCAGGTTTGGGTCGCTTCCCGTCCCACGGTCCGTCATTGTCGGGGCCCCCTCATGCGCCGCGTCCACCTCCTCCTGTTTTGTCTCTGCAGCCTGCCCGCCTTCGCGCAGGACGGCTTCGTCGCACTCTTCAATGGTCGGGACCTTTCCGGCTGGGACGTCGAACCCGGGCTCTGGCGCGTCCAGGACGGGATCATCATCGGCACGAGCGAAGTCGGCCGGCCGAAGACCAACTCTTTCCTGATCTGGCGGGGCACGGTCAGGGATTTCGAGCTGCGGGTCACGATCCGCGTGGTCGGCGATAACAATTCCGGGGTGCAGTATCGCAGCCGTCGCCTGCCCGAAATCACGCCGTGGACGATTCAGGGTTATCAATGCGACGTGCATCCGGTCGACGTCCACACCGCGATGACCTACGAGGAGCGCGGACGCGGCATCTTCGGCTACAACGGCGTCGACGTCGTCATGGATCCTTCCGGCCAGCGCTGGCAGGTCGGCGAGCGTCCCCCCGTGACGGCCGATCTCGCGCAATGGAACGAGTTCGCCGTGATCGCCCGCGGCAACCGGCTCGAGCACAAACTGAACGGCCGGACCACGTCGGTCTTCATCGACCACGACGAGAAAAACCGCGCGCTCTCCGGCCTTGTCGCCCTCCAGCTCCACGCCGGCACGCCGCACACGATCCAGGTGAAGCAGGTCTTGCTGAAGACCCTCGACGCCGGCCCGGTGCTGCACTTCGACGCCGCCGCGCTGCCCCCTGGCGCCCGGAAGATCGACAAACCCAGAGTCGTGAGCGCACAAGGCCGGAACCCGCCGCCGAAGAAGACCGGCGCACCGGGACCGAAGTGACTTCAGCCTACCGTCGAGGTGGAGCGGCGTGTCCCCACGCCGCTGCTCTCCGCCGACGGCCCGCATCTCTGCACCGTGGCGCGATTGAGCGGACTCGCGCGCGACGCAAAATTCTGTTCCGGATGTACCGGTGAACTTCTTTCGCACGTGCACGCTGGCGGCGATCTGGCTGTGCGCGGCCGTGGGCGGCGCGGCCGCGGAGCCCCGGACTACCTGGCGAGTCGAACAGGTCGCCCCCGGCACGGCGACACAGCATGACGGAGTGCTGGTGATCCAGGATGTGGCGGGCTGCACGGCCTGGTGGCCGGAGCGCCTGGTCGCCCCCGTGGAGATCAGCTACGACGTGACCGTGGTGATGGCAGGCGGCAGGACCGACCGGGTCTCGGACGTGAACTGTTTCTGGATGGCGCGGGATCCGCGCTCGGAGGATCCGCCCTTCGCTCCCGCACTGGCGCGCACGGGGAAGTTCTCGGACTACGATTCGTTGCTCACCTACTACGTCGGCTACGGCGGCAACAACAATACGACGACGCGGTTCCGCCGCTACGACGGCACCGCGGCCCGGCCGCTGCTGCCGGAACACGACCTGAGCGGTTCGCGTTTCCTGCTGGAAGGCAACCGCACCTACCGGATCCGGCTGGTGGCAAGGGACGGTGTGGCGGAGTACTACCGGGACGGGGAGAAGATTTTCTCGTTTCGCGATCCCGCGCCACTCACCGCCGGGTGGTTCGCGATCCGCACCGTGCGCAGCCATCTCGAGGTGAAAAACCTCCGGATCGCCCGTCCGGCACCCTGATGGCATCCAGGCGCTCCGGCGGTCGCCTTTTCAGGCCTCCACGCGTTCGCGCCGGAGACGCGCCGCCGCACCGCGCAACTTCTGCGCGAGGTCGGCCGCGACCACCGGTTTGGTGAGATAGTCATCCATGCCATGCTTCAGGCATTGCTCCCGATCCTGGAGGCTGGCGTGGGCGGTAAGCGCGATGATCTGCGGCCGGATCCGGACGTCCGTCCGCTCCCGAATCGCCTGCGTCGCGCTGTAGCCGTCGCGCTGAGGCATCTGCACGTCCATGAGGATCACGTCATACTCCTGGCGCGAGACACTTTCGAGGCACTCGTCGCCGTCCGCGACGATGTCGCACCGATAGCCCAGCCGCTCGAGCAGGCGCCCCGCCACCTTCTGGTTCACGACATTGTCCTCCGCCATCAGGATGCGCAGCGGGATTTCCTCCGCGAGGGAGACCGGAGACGGGGCGGCCCCCCGGAGCTCTCCTTCAGCGGCCCGCGCGTGGCCAAGGGCGGCGAGGAGCGCGTCCAGCAGGGGAGCGAAGCGCACCGGCTTGTGGAACCGGGCGGCGAAGTGCAGCCAGCGGGGGTCCTCCCGGTCGTGCTGCACCGCGGCGGAGCTGAGCATGATCAACGGGAGCTGGCGATGCGGCGCCAGGGCGTGGATGCGCGCCGCGAGATCCAGTCCGTCCATCTCGGGCATCTGCAAGTCGAGAATCGCCAGGTCGGCTGGATTCGCCTGGAGCCAGGCCAGGGCGGCATCGCCGGACTCGACCTCCCACGTGCGCATGCCCCAGCGCTGCGCCTGGACCGAGAGGATGCGGCGGTTCACTTCGCCATCGTCGACGATGAGCAGAAGTTTTCCCTGCAGCAGCGACAGGTCGGGCGAAGGCAAAGGGTGCGAGTCCGCGGCGCGCAGGCGCACGGTGAATCCGAAGGTCGATCCCTGTCCCGGCTCGCTCTCGACCCAGATGCGGCCGTGCATGATCTCCACCAGGCTCTTCGCGATGGCCAGTCCCAGGCCGGTGCCGCCGAAGCGGCGGGAGATGGAACTGTCGACCTGGCTGAACTGCTTGAAGAGCCGGTCCCGGCGATCCGGCGCGATGCCGATGCCGGTGTCCTTCACCTCGAAACGGAACTCGTGCCAGGATTCGGCCGGTGCGCTGGCGCGCGGCTCGGCCGGGCCGAGCAGCCGGCTCGACACCCGCACGAAGACCGAACCCCGCGGCGAGAACTTGATGCCGTTGCCGATGAGGTTCACGAGGATCTGCCGCAGGCGCGAGGCATCCCCCACGAGGCGGAGCGGCGCCGCCTCGTGCAACAGGTAACCCAGGTCGATGTGCTTCTCCGCGGCGCGCGGGCTGAAGAGGTCGAGCGTATCCTCGATGCAACGTCGGAGTTCGAACGGCTGCTCCTCGAGTTCGAGCCGGCCGGACTCGATCTTCGAGAAGTCGAGGATGTCGTTGATCACCACCAGGAGCGAATCGCAGCTCTGCCGCACGGTCTCGGCAAAGCTGCGCTGCTGCGGGTCGAGCGAGGTGTCGAGCAGCAGGCTCGTCATGCCCATGACGCCGTTCATCGGCGTCCGGATTTCGTGCGACATGTTGGCCAGGAACTCCGATTTGGCCTGGCTGGCGGCATCGGCCGCCTCTTTGGCCGCCTTGAGCTCCTGCTCCACCCGGCGGCGCTCGGCGATGTTGGCCTCGAGGCGGCGATTGGTGTCGGCCAGGTCCCGGGTGCGCGCCGCCACGGCCACCTCGATCCGCTCCGCGGTCAGTTCCGATTCCGCACGCTTGAGGCTGTTTTCCGCACTCATCCGGCGCGACTGCCGGCAGTTCAGAATCAGGAAGATGTCCTCGAAAACCACCCACCCCGCGTGCTCGAGCCAGCGTCCCGAGCCGGCCAGGTCGGCGCCATAGATGGACTGCGGCCAGTAGAGGTCCCGCCACGCATGGTCGAGGGTGACGGCCAGGGAGGCGGTGACGATCACACGCCAGTCGCGATAGAAGGCGAGGAACGCGAGGGAGCCGAAGACGTGGAAGTGCGTCTCGAGGCGCCCGCCCGTCAGATGAATCAGGAGCGCCGAGGCAAACATCTGCGCCACGGCAATGGCATGACGCGTGCCGACATGCGCCGGGCACCAGAAGCCGAGCGCGGCGGCGGGGAGCGCCACGGCCCCGCCCAGCAGGGTCGCCGCCCAGACGTGGACGTGGAGCTGGCTGGTTTCGCCGAGCCAGGTGCGCGGAGTGAGCCCCAGCGCCAGGCCGATCCCGGCCAGCCATTGCACCACCAGCAGCAACGCGAACGCCCGGTCGATCTGCGCCCAATAGCGCTGCAGCGAACGCGCCTCGATCGCGGCCGCCCTTTCCCGGAGCGCCGGCGACGGACTCTCGGCGTCCTCCCTCACGAACCCGGATCCCCGCTGTTCAAGGCACAACCGAAAACGGGCTGGTTCGCCGGGCCGTCCGTTCCGCAGACGTCCTCCATCCGCAGCGCAGCGAGCACGGCGGCCCGCCCCGGATTGTCGCCCACATGCCCGCGGGCCAGGGTGATGCCACCGCGGTAGGCCAGCGAGCCGTCCGCCCGATAGAGTCGTGTCTCCCCCGAGGTGCGCAGACCGAACGCGCGCAATCGCCGGCCCTCCGGGTCGACCAGCGCGGTCACGTGGGGCAGCGATTGCGCCCGGCGGAAAAGGTCCGAGGCCTCAGCCGGCTCCGGCGTGGCCACGGCGGCAAATATCACCCGCGCCTCGAGCCGCCCTCCGGCCTGCGCGAGCAGGCTTTCCAGTTCGCTGAGACTCGCGCGCGAGCACGGGCAGCCGGGGTGCATCGCCACCACGAGCGTGGACCGCGCCGGGGAGCGCGGGAGGTCCGCCCCCTCCGGCCAAGCCGCGGGCGCCGACCCGAGTTCGCCCGGCGTGAAGCTGTAGTTGTTCAGCCACTTCACGCCGGCCACCGCCACCGCCACCCAGAGCGAAAGGCCGGTCGCGAGCAGCGCGCGTTGGCGGAAGGACGAGAATGACGTGGACACGGGAGCGGAATGGAAGGCCAGCGCTGGCCACGTAGTCATCGTCGCCGGCCCCCCCGGCTGAAGCGCGGGCCCAGACTATATATTTTCGACGGATCCGGCTGCCGGGCGGGCACCTGCCCGGGCGCGCGGCGCCGGCAACCCCGCGTGAACCGGAAAAAGTCCGCCAAAATCGTTTTATATCTTGCTTAATTAAGTTTTCTCTTAACCGTGAACGCATGCAAAGCCTCGCCGCCCTCGCCGATCCCACCCGGCGCCGCATTGTCGAGCTGCTCGCCGAGCGGGATCGGGCCGCGGGGGAGCTGGTGGACGAGTTCGACCTGAGCGCTCCGGCGATCTCCCAGCACCTCAACGTGCTGCGGGAGGCGGGCCTCATCGTCACCCGCGCCGAAGGCAAGGCGCGTATCCAATCCTTGAATCCGGCCGGGCTCGACGAACTCGAGGCCTGGCTGCAACGCACGCGCCGGTTCTGGAGTCGCCGCCTCGACGCGCTGGAACGCGAACTGCGGGCGGAGGACGAGCGCGCCGCCAAGGCACGGAAACGCCAGGGATGACCCCGTCGCTTCGTGCCCGGACTGCAGTCGCCTCCACCCGCCGCCACGCCCTCTTATGATCAACCAAGACGAGTTCGGAACATTCCAGGGTCCCGGCGAGGTGCGGATCGTCCGCACCCTGCCCGGCCCGATCGAAAGGGTGTGGGACTTCCTCACCGTCCCCGAGAAACGCGCCCGGTGGTTCGCCGGCGGCCCGATGGAGCCGCGCCACGGCGGCAAGGTGGAGCTGCATTTCCAGCACGGGAACCTCGCTCCGGACGAAGAGCCGCCCGCGCAGTTCAAGGAAGCTCACACCGGGGGATTCAAGATGCCCGGCACCGTGCTGCGCTGGGAGCCGCCCCACGTGCTGAGCTATACGTTCGACGACAACTCCGACGTTACTTTCGAGCTCACGACGCGCGGAGCGAACGTGCAGCTCGTGCTCACCCACCGCAGCCGCGGCGAAGACCTCCCGTTCATCACCGGATACGCCAGCGGCTGGCACACCCACCTCGCCCACCTCATGGCCCAGCTCGAGGGTTCGCCACGGCCGCCCTTCTGGCCCCTGCACGCGGCCCTGAAGGCCGAGTACCAGAAGCTCCAGGCGGCGTCGTAAGCCGTCCCCGCCGCCCGCGCGGCCACGTCCGAATTTCCCGTCCGCCCGATACCCCGGGACGGACTCCGGGCGGAGCCATGCCCGTTCATCTCCCCTCCCCTTCCGATCACGCCATCCTCTCACCATGAAATCGAACCCAACCAACCTCCCCACCATCACCACGCGCGAGCACTGGCTCGCCGCCCGCCTCGAGCTGTTACAGGCGGAGAAGGAACTCACCCGCCGCAGCGACGAACTGGCGCGGCGACGCCGGGCCTTGCCCTGGGTACCCGTGACCAAGCCGTATCGCTTCGAGACCGAGTCGGGCGACGCCTCGCTGGCCGACCTGTTCGACGGCCGATCGCAGTTGCTCGTCTATCATTTCATGTTCGGCCCCGACTACGACGCCGGCTGCCCGAGCTGCTCCTCGATCGCCGATGGCTTCAATGGCTTCGTCGGGCACCTGGCGAACCATGACGTCACGCTCGCCGCGGTCTCGCGGGCTCCGTTCGCGAGACTGCAGGCCTTTCGACAGCGGATGGGGTGGAGCTTCCCGTGGGCGTCATCGGCGGGCGGCGACTTCAACGCCGACTACAGCGTGTCGTTCTCCGCCGAACAGCAGCGGACCGGCGCATTCGACTACAATTTCCGCGAAGGCGGCGTGAGTTCCCGCGACAACGACATCGCATCGAGCGCGGCGATCACCGCCGAGGGCACGAAGCTCGCCGACCAGTGCGGCGTCGACTGGCCGACCTATGCCCGCGAGGCACCCGGCATGAGCGCCTTCGTCCAGCGCGAGGGGGTCGTCTATCACACCTACTCCACCTACGCCCGCGGGCTGGACGCGTTGTGGGGCATGTATCCCTGGCTCGACCGCGCCCCGCTCGGCCGCAACGAATCCGGTTTCTGGCTACGCCATCGCGACGCTTATGCGTCATCGCCGGCCCGTGCCGGTCAACCGGTCGTCCATGCCGCCCGCACGTCCTGATCTCCGGCGCCGGGCCGTCCGCCTGGCCGCCGCCACCGCGGCGCTCGTCCTGCTCCCCAAGTGCCTGCTGTGCGCGGCGGCGTACGCCGGGCTGGGGGCGGCGCTGGGAGGCGCGTCGTCCGAGCTTTGCGGCGCCGCGGCGACGACCCTCCCGGCCGGTTGGCCGGAATGGCTCGGGGCTGCGGCGGCGCTGTTCGCCATCGCCCTGCGCTTCGCCTCCGGATGCGGCGCTTTCCGCCAGCGGTGGAGCGGCGGCGCGGCAGCCGGCAATCAGGCGGAGCAGCCAAGCGGCGCGGCACGCGGTTGATTTTGCTTCACAGCGCGCGTGCGGTGCGTGCCAATGAAGGCCAAACCCAGGCGCGCCGTGGCGATCCACGCGCCGGCTCCTCACCCACCGATGAAAGTGCGATTCCTCCTGCTGCTTGTCACCCTGCTCACCGCCGCGCGGATCCTGGCGGCCGACGTCGGCCGCCCCAACATCCTCTTTGCCATCGCCGATGACTGGGGACCGCACGCCGGCGCGTATGGCACCCGCTGGGTGAAGACGCCCGCCTTCGACCGTGTCGCGCGCGAGGGGCTGCTGTTCAAAAACGCCTTCACGCCGATGGCAAAATGCGCGCCCTCCCGCGCGATCGTGCTCACCGGCCGGCATCTGTGGCAGAACGAGGAGGCCGGCAATCACATGGCCGTGTTCCCGCCCAAGTTGAAGAGCTGGCCCGAAGTGCTGACCGGGCAGGGCTGGCACATGGGCATCACGGGCAAGGGCTGGGGCCCGGGCATCGCCAACGACGCCAGCGGCAAGCCGCGGGCCATCACCGGCAAACCGTACCAGCAGCGCCGCGCGGAGCCGCCGGCGAAGGCCATCTCGGTCACGGACTACGCCGCCAACTTCAAGGACTTCCTCGACGCCGCCCCCGCGGGCGCACCCTGGTGCTTCTGGTACGGCTCCACCGAGCCTCACCGCGCGTACGAATTCCAGGTCGGGGTGCGCAAAGGTGGCAAGCACCTCACCGACATCGACCGCGTGCCTGCCTACTGGCCGGACGAGGAAACGGTGCGGCACGACATGCTGGATTACGCCTTCGAGGTCGAACACACGGATGCCCATCTCGGCCGCATGATCGCCGAGCTGGAGCGGCGGGGGCTGCTCGACTCCACGCTCATCATCGTGACGAGCGACCACGGCATGCCGTTCCCCCGGGTCAAGGGCTACGCGTATCACGACTCCAATCACGTCCCGCTCGCCGTGCGGTGGCCGCGGGGAATGAAGCATCCGGGCCGGGTCATCGAGGACTTCGTGGACTTCACCGACATCGCCCCGACGGTGCTGGATTATGCCGGGATCGCCTGGCGCGACAGCGGCATGATGCCGATCACTGGCCGGTCGTGGCGCCCAATCGTCGAAAGCGACCGGGGCGGACAGGTGATGGCGGAGCGGGACCATGTGCTGGTCGGCAAGGAGCGCACCGACGTCGGCCGGCCGAACGATGTCGGCTACCCCATCCGGGGCATCGTGACGTCGCGGCACCTGTACCTGCGCAATTACGAACCCTCGCGCTGGCCTGCGGGAAATCCGGAAACCGGATACCTCGACACCGACGGCAGCCCGACGAAGTCGCTGATCATCGAGCGGGGCCGGCGCGACCGGGCCGACCGCTTCTGGCAGCTCAACTTCGGCCTCCGCCCCGGCGACGAGCTGTACGACCTGCGCCGCGATCCCGATTGCGCGCAGAACCTCGCCGCCGATCCCGCTTACGCCGCGCAGCTCGCCGCGCTGCGCGAGCGCATGGAGCGCCAGCTCAAGGCGCAGGGCGATCCCCGCATGGCGGGCCGCGGGGAGATCTTCGATCGTTACGTCCCGACGTCGAACGCCGGCTTCTACGAGAAGTACCTCCGCGGCGAGAAACCTCAGGCTGGCTGGGTCAACCCGGGCGATTTCGAGCCGGGGCCGCTCCGCTGAGCCGCATCAGCCCGGGCGCCGCGGTTCCTACGACGCCCTTCCGTCGCCCGTGGGAGGTCCCTCGGCAATCCCGTCAAATCTTCCGGAGGGCCGCGCTCCGTCGCAGCCAACGTGACGCCGGCAGCCCGCAGCGATGGCAACAAAGCACCGAGAGCCCGAGCCGCCCCCCGCTCTACGGACCTGCCTCCGACCCGGATTTGCCCGCGACACCGCTGCCATCGGACAACGGCGTCTCCGCCACCACGAAGGGTGGCAGCCGCACCGGGGGGCGATCGGCTGGATCCTGTTCGAGGTACTCGCGGAGGCGCTTCGGCGTGGTGGACACCTCCGGCCGCACGAGCCCGCAGTAGAGCGCGGCGATTCCCACCGAGAACATCAGGATCCAGAGCAGCCGGTATTTTGCGTGCACGTGCAAGACGGTAGACCGTGCGCGGGGCGACCACAAATCCGGCGGATCTCGCCCGGCCCCCAGCGCTTGGACCGCACGCCGGTCGCCCGCCGAGCCGCACCCAGGGGTCCCCCCGGGGCTCCCCCTGCCTCTGACAGGAAATTCCGCAGGGAATGGGGGCAATTCGAGGACGGGTCTTTGGGGGCGTATCCGAACCCTTGCCCTGTCACCACGCCGGGGAATCCGGGTCGTTCCTTCCTGACGGCCGCCTGGCTGTCTGAAACTGCCATAAACCCAAGAAAGGAATAATCATGAAATTCACGTCCTCAACCTCAGCCCTCGCCGCCCTCGCTCTCCTGCTCCCGGTCGGCGCACTCGCGCAGTCCGGTTCGTCCTCTGGCTCGTCCAGCGGAACGGGCACTCGGAACCAGCCCACCTCCAACCAGTATCCGTCCGGTGGATCTTCCACCACGTCGGGCGCCAACTCGCAGTATCCCTCCACCAGCGGCACCAACCGGGACGGTATGTCGCAGATGAGCGGATACCACGACCAGCAGATGATGCTGATCAAGGAAGACAAACTGAAGGACAAGCTCACGGCCCGTGAAGTGCGCGGCATGAAGGTCGTCGACCGCGACGGCCAGAAGGTGGGCAAGGTCCAGGAGGTCGGACTCGGCTGGGCAATGCGCGACGGCACGAGCTCCTATGACTCGACGCGGACCTACGGCACCACCAGCAGCACCGGGACGACGACGTCCACGAGCTCCCGCTCCACTGAAGCCGGCTCGACCACGCCGATGACCTCGGCCACCGGAATGGGCAGCAAGGCCGGCCAGGTGACCTTGTACATCGAACTCGACAACGATGTGGGCATCGACGGCGACGATCTCGCCGCCATTCCTGTCTCCCACGTTCAGCTCGATCGCGAGAAGGAACAGGTGAAACTGCAGGTCTCGCGGACCGATCTCGCGGCGCAGCTCAAGCGCACCGGGACGACGTCGTACAATCGATAAGACCGCCCGAGAAGGGTCGCTTCTCAACGAAGAGCCGGACTGAGGTCCGGCTCTTTTGCTTTTTGCGTCCGTGGAGGTCCGGCAAGGCGGGCAGGCCGGGACGAGCAGAGCGTGCCGCCCGCCGGGGATTCGGCCGGTCCGTCTCGAAAGATCCAGCGATCAGACACCGCTCAGCCACGACGCCTGGGGTTCCGCTTGTCCCAGGCGGCTCGAAGTTCGACGGATCCCTCCGTGGCGCTTGGCGGACAAGCCGCTCACCTCTCCATCCGGCCGGCTTCCCTGGGGCATCGCCAACGGGGCGCGGAGCGCTCGAAGCGATGCAATTTCGCCCTCACGAGGGCATCCCTCGCGCGGCGGCCGGAGCGCTGAAGCGGAGCGTAGGCTGATTGCGAGTAGGGCGGACACGAAAAAACCCGCGGCACGCAATGCCGCGGGTTACATGCCATCCACCCGATTATCGGCCCGGGGGCACGGGAGTGGTTGGAGGCCCGGCCGGATTGGGCCCGCGATTGGGATCGGCGCCGCCCGCCTGCGATTTCACCGACAGGCGGTTCTGCACGTTCGTGACTCCGGCGACGCCTCGCGCGATCTCCTCGGCGCGCGCACGCTGCACATCGGTGTCAACGAAGCCGTTGAGCTGCACGACGCCCTTGAACGTGTCGACGCCGACATCGAAGGCGGAGACGATCGCGTCCTGGACCAGCGCGCCGGTGCTGCGTGCCGTCGGCGTCGCGGCGCAACCGCCGACGTAGAGGCAAACGGCGCTCGCGAGCGCAAGCAGAGGGATCAGACTGAAGTTCGGTTTTTTCATGATTAGGCGGAGGTTGTCGCTCCGATAGTGACTCCGTCGCCCGGTCGGTTCCGCGGTGGACTTCCGATCTCTCCCGCCGGCTTTGCCCTCGAACGACGATCGGACGAGCTCCGATCCCGTCGGGAAAATCCCTCCGTGCCGTCTTCGCTCCAAGGGGCCGCGGAAACGCGCGCGGCGCGGGCACGGGCTCCATCGATGCGCGCCATTGACGGTTCCCTCCGGCCTTTCGCTTCGCTCCCGCCCCATCGCACGTTGGTGGGTTCCCCCAGCGAATACAATTTGCGCGCAGCACCTGCGCCGCGACGTTGCGTCACCGTGCCGCATCTCGCGGCGGGAAAGGCTGCGTCGGCCGGGATAGCTCCCCCGGCGCGCCCGTCCCTGAGCACCAACCCAAGGCAAACGTCGAAACCATGAAACCCTTACCTCGCATCTCACGCATCGTGCTCCTTGCGCTGTCTGCCCTCTCGCTCTCCTGGCTGGCGATCGCCCCCGCGCAGGTCCCGTCCGCCGCCGGCAGCGGCGCCATCTCGGGGCGCGTGCTCAATGCGGCGACCGGCCGGTATCTCAACAACGCGCAAGTCACGGTGGAGGGAACCAACCTTCGCACCCAGACCAATGAATTCGGCGAGTTCCGGATCAACGGCGTCCCGCCCGGGCCCCAGCAGGTGCGCACCTATTACACCGGCCTCGATCCCCTGACCCAGACTGTGACGGTGCAGGCGGGACAGACCGCGACGGTCGCCGTCGAGCTCACCTCCGGCGGGCTCGGCAGCACCGTGCAGCTCGACACCTTCACGGTCGCGGCGGCGCGAGAGCTGGAAGGCCCGTCGCTCGCGATCAACGAGCAGCGGTTCGCGCCCAATGTGAAGGTCGTGATGGCGGCCGACGCGTTCGGCGACGTGACCGAGGGAAACGTCGGGGAATTCCTGAAATACCTCCCCGGCATCACGGTCGACTACGTCGCGGCCGACGTGCGCACGGTCTCCGTGCGAGGCTTCTCCGACCGGTTCACCAGCGTATCCGTGGACGGGATGCGCACCACCAGTTCCGCGTCGGGCAGCAATGCGCGCGTCTTCGAGTTCGAGCAGGTGTCGATGAACAACGCCTCCCGCGTCGAGGTGACCAAGGTGCCCACGCCGGACACGCCGGCCGATTCCCTCGGCGGGAGCGTGAACCTGATCAGCAAGAACGCCTTCGAACGACGGGGCGCCGCCTTCAACTACCGCGCCTACGTGAGCGTGAACAGCGAAGAGACGAATCCGTTCGAGCAGACGCCCGGCCCCGGCCGCGAGGAAACCTACAAGGTGCTGCCGGGTTTCGATTTCGACTGGACGCTCCCGATCAACGACCGCTTCGGCCTCGTGATCACGGGCCTGAGCTCGAACCAATACAACGAGCAGCACCGGTGGCAGACGCTCTGGAACTACAATCAAGCCGGCGCCACGCCGGACAATCCCTACCTGCAGCAGTGGCAGATCCAGGACGGGCCGAAGAACACGTTTCGCGACTCCGTCAGCCTGAAGGCCGACTGGAAACCCGGCCCGAACTCCGTGATCTCGGTCAGCGTCCAGGACAACTACTACAAGGCATTTTTCGCCAACCGGAACCTGAACTTCAACGTCGGCACCAATCCCGCCCCGACGCCCGCCTCGGGCTCGCGGCTGATGTGGGGGCCGACCTTCGTGGACAGCGCCACGGGGCGCGCGACCGTGACGCAGGGCAGCTCCTGGCGTCACAAGATGGGCGATACGAAGGCGGTCAACCTCCGGTTCAGCCACAACGGCGAGATCTGGAACGCGTCCGCGGGCCTGCACGGCGCCAAGTCGAAGACCTGGTATCGGGAGCTGGCGCGCGGGCATTTCTCCAACGTGGGCACGCGCCTGCGGGACGTGGCCCGGGTGCGGGCCGACAACATCAACTTCCCCCACCACGAGTGGGCCGTCTACGACGCCGCCGGCGACATGCTGGATCCGTACCGGCTCGCCAACTACAACCTCAACACCGCGCAGAACAGCCCCGTCGACGGCAAGGCGGTGATGAAGGGCGGATATGCCGACCTCGAGCGGGAGATGGACCTGATGGGGCAGCCGGTGCGCGTCAAGGTGGGCGCCTCGATGCGGGAGGAGATGCGCGACAACCGGCGGTACAACGAGCGCTGGACCTACGTGGGCCCGGACGGCGTCGCCAACACCGCCGACGACAGCGCGCTGCCGTTCCTCAATGCCTCCTACCTCGGAGTCGATCCGGGCTACGGCGAGCCCGCGATCCAATGGGTGAACCCCTATCTGCTCGCGGAGCATTTCGGATCCAACCCCGAGTACTTCCGGCTTGGGACGGGCAACAATGCGACGGGCGTCGAGGCCGAGACGTTCCGCATCCTCGAGTCGGAGAAGATCAGCGAAGTGGTGTCCGCGGCGTACGTGCGCCTCGACGGCAAGCTCTTCGACAACCGGCTGCAGTGGGTCACCGGCGTCCGGTTCGAGGACACGCGCGACACCGGCGAAGGGCCGTTGATCAATCCGGACGTGGTGTTCGAGCGGAATCCCGACGGCAGCTACGTCGATGCCGATCCGGCCGCGCCGGGCGTGCAGCGGCGGCGCCGTCCGGTCGCGGGGGCCGCGGGATCGCTCGACGAACTGCGCCTCACCCACCGCGAGCGCGCGTTCCAGGCGGAGCGCGACTATCACGGCTACTACCCCAGCCTCCACCTCAACTACAACCTGTCGGACGACTTCGTCATCCGCTTCGCGTATGCCAAGACGCTGGGCCGGCCGGACTACGCGGATATCATCCCGAGCATCGATATCGACATCGACGAGAACCCTGACCTGCCGGGCACGATCACCGTCAGCAACACGGGCCTCAAGCCTTGGACGGCGCAGAACTTCGACGTTTCACTCGAATACTACTTCAACCGCGGCGGCGTCGCGTCGGTGGGCGGATTCCTGAAGGAGCTCGACGACTTCTGGGGCCTTTCGACCGGGCCCGTCACCCAGGAGCTGAAGGATCAGTTCGGCCTCGATGATTCGTTCGACAACTGGACGGTGAACACGCGGGTGAACGTGGGGCAGGCCCGGATTTCGGGCGCCGAGTTCAATGTCGTCCAGCAACTGCGCTTCCTGCCCGGCCTGGCGCGGCATTTCAGCGTGAGCACCAACGGCACGCTGCTGCATCTCGAAGGGAGCAACGCGGCGGATTTCCGGCGCTTCATCTCGAAGACCGGCAATTTCAGCGTGAGCTGGAGCCGTTCGCCCTTCACGGCGCGGCTTACCTGGAACTATCGCGGCAAGCAGAAGAACGCGCCGCAAACCGGCAACCAGTACGGCGCGAACAACGGCTTCTGGGAGTACTACGATTCCCGCTTCAACCTCGACGCCAATGCCGAGTACGCGTTTTCGCCGCGCTTCCGCCTCTTCGCCAACGCGCGCAACATCACGAACGAGCCGCAGGTGCTCGAACGTTACAGCCTCACCTCCGCCCGCCATGCCAGCTCCTACCGTCACGAAGAGTTCGGCGTGCAGATCGCCATCGGGCTCAAGGGAACATTCTGAACGACTTATGCCCATGCAGACCACCATCAAGATCGCCAAGCTCGCCGACGCCACCGACACCGCGCACATCGAAAAGGCCCTCGAGGCCGTCCCCGGCGTGCAATCGGTGAGAGTCGAGGCCGCCGAGAACCGCGCGATCGTCGAACACGAAGGCGCGGACGAGGCGCAGCTCACGTCCGCCATCAAGCAAACCGGCTACATCGCCACGGTGGACTAGCCGCGCGCCCCCGTTCCCTTCCATGAAAACCACCCCCCGAAATCCACGCCGGGCCGCCGCGGCGGCCATGGCTTTGCTCGTCCTGGTCGCCGTCGCCGGCATCGTCGCTGCCGTGTACTTCTGGAATCGCGTGCAGGCGTCCACCGCGACCTACGGAGAAACGCAGGCCCAGCTCGAGGCCGCCCGCCGGGAAGCCGCGGACTTCCAGGCCCGGCTGAAAACGGCCGAGTCCGCCGCGTCGGATCTGCAATCCCAGCTCGGCTCGACGAAGACCGCCTCCGAGCGGCTGCAGCAGGAGCTCGCCCACGGCCGCGAGGCGACGGGCAAACTTGAACTGCAGTCGCGCCAGTTGACCGAGGCGGGGCGGACGGAAGCGGCGAAGCTGAGGGCGCAGCTGGAGCAGGCGATCGGCGCCTCTTCGCGCGCCGGCGAGCAGTTGAAAGGCGAGGTGATGAAGGCTCAGTCCGCGTCCCAGCGCCTGAACCGGGACCTCAACGAGGCCCAGGAGCGCTCGTCGGAATTGCAACGCCAGCTGGAAGACGCGCACAAGGAGAACCGGGACCTGCGCCGCCGCATCGAAGAGGCGCAGCTCCGCATCTACGAGCTGCAGGCGGGCACCGCGCGCTGAAGGGACCCCGACGGACAGCCCCGGTGGTCCGGGGCTGTCCGCGTGGGCGCGGAAGAGTCGAGCGGACCCGCGCGAAGGACCGCGCGGGTGTCGCGGAAACGTAACCTGCGGGTGCCGCAGCCTGCGTTGCCCGCGCTGCCCAGAGGGAATGCGTCCCGCCGGAGCCTGCCGCGGGACGCGGGCCGCGCACGCCATTCAACGAGTTGAACGCGGGCACGGTTGAGGCGCGCCGGAGCGTGGGTGACCCTCCGGGCAACCCTTCCCTGCCATGACCTTCGCCCGTATTCTCCCGCGACTTGCTCCGCTGGCGCTGCTCGCGCTGCTCCCCTCCGCCCGTGCCGCCGCCCCGACGGCGGCCCCGGCCGCGCCGGCCGACGCGACCGTGACGCTCTCCCCGTTTGAGGTCCGCCCCGAGGACGACACCGGCTATCAGGCGATGAACACGACCTCGGGCAGCCGGCTCGCGACCAGCCTCAAGGACACGGCCGCCTCGATCTCGCCCTTCACGCCCGAGTTCCTCTCCGACATCGCGGCGACGAACGTCAACGAGATGCTCGCCTACGCCGCCAACGCGGAACTCAACGCCGGAGACGCCGAAGGAGCGGGCTTCAACAATCCCCGCGATTTCAGTTCCGCGGGCGGAGAGCCGTTCCGGATTCGCGGCATCCCCGGCGCCGTGTCGACGGACTACGTGGAGAACGCCGCGCCGCAGGACCTGTACAACATCGAGCGCGCCGAGGTGGCGAGCGGGCCCAACTCGATCCTCTTCGGCTCCGGCGATGCCGGCGGCCTCGTCTCCCTCACCTCGAAGAAGGCGCAGGTGAACCGCAACCGCTACTCCCTCGCGGCCGTGTTCGGTTCCTGGGACTACGAGCGCTATACCGCCGATCTCAACCAGGTGATCGTGCCGCGGAAGCTCGCCGTGCGGTTCAACGGCGTATACGGCAACGCGAAGAGCTGGCGCCGCTACGAGTTCAGCGACACGCGGCGCGGGACTGCGTCGATCACCTACCGGCCGCTGCCGAAGACCTCGATCTCGCTCAATTACGAGGACGGCCTCGTCGAGAACAGCGTCGGGCTCAAATGGAACACCACCGACCAGGTCACGCGCTGGATCGCGGCGGGTCGCAACGTATCGGACGCGACCGCCGCCAACCAGGCCCTCGGCATCTCCAGCTTCGGCGCCAACCAGCGGTTCACCTATTTCACCCAGGACGGCTTCGTCTCGAACCTGCGAAACGAGCTCCGCACCAACATCGCGCCCGGGACGGCCGACACCCTGCTGCCACCGTCGATCTTCCCCTACGACGTGAACTGGGCCGGACCCTCGACGCGGCTCTGGCGCGACTTCAGCAACTACCAGGTCTCGCTCGAACAGCAGCTTTTCGACGGCCTGGTGATCCAGGGCATCTACCTGCGCAACAAGACCAACGCGGTCGCCCGCTCGTTCGTGTACAACGGCAACGCGATGGACTTCCTCGGCGACCCGAACCTGACCATCCCTGCGCCGGGCGGGTCGGGCACGCTGGCCAACCCGCGGGCGGGCCAGCTCTACCTCGAGACCAACCAGCTTGACGACCGGACGCTGACGGAGAACGAGATCAAGCGCCTCACCCTCGCGTACGAGTTGAAACTCGGGAAGTGGTTCGGCCACCACCGGCTCGCGGCACTCTACGAGAATTCCGTGCAGGACAAGTTCACCCGGGCCCGGCGCGAGATCCTCGTCGATTCCTCCAACCGTCCGGTCAGCAACGTCGGCGATCCGGCCAACGCCCAGAACCTGCTCTACCGGCGCACCTACGTGCGCGAAGGCGACATCTCCACCTACGCGCTCCTGGGCCTGTACACGCCGCTCGCGCCGTTCAGCTACAACGGCCAGACGCTCTCGCCGCGGCTGATCAACACCGGCGAACTCACGTCGGTGAAGGACACCACGAGCTACATGATCGCCGCGCAGAGCGCGTGGCTCGACCGCCGGCTCACGACGACGCTCGGGTTTCGCCGCGACGACATCGTGTACCTCGACAACACGACGGCACGGATCACCAATCCGTCCGATCCGCGCATCGTGTCCGGCCAGTACGTGCTCAACGAGCTCGCGGCCGTCCCCGGCTTCACCCGCAACGTCATCCATCCGCAGACCTTCACCGCCGGCGGCGTGCTGCACCTGCACAAGCGCTTCTCGATTTTCTACAACCAGTCGACCAACCGCGGCGCCCCGCGCTTCAACCGCAGCATCCTGCCGCGCGGCAGCATTCCAGGGACGCCGGAAGGCAAGGGCCGGGACGCGGGCTTCATGTTCGACCTGCTCGGCGACGACCGTTTCTTCGCGCGCGTCACCTACTTCGAGACCTCGCAGGTCGGCGACGCCGCCGTTTCGCCCAGCGGCGCGGTGCTCAATGCGCAGGCGCTGGGGCGCTCGCAGACGCTGGCGATCCTCGCTGCGCTGCGCGACGCCGGCCGGCTCACGCAGGCGCAGGTGGACGAACAGTCGTTCAACTGGAACGCGGCGACGATCGACACGGCGAGCAAGGGCGTGGAGCTGGAGCTCGTGGCCAATCCCACGCGCAACTGGACGATCCGCGCAAACTATTCGAAATCGGAACGCGACCGCGAAAAATTCTTCGCGGAAGGCTACGCGTACTTCGCACAGAAGTTTCCCGAATGGCGGTCCCTGGCCGCGGGCAACGCGGCCCTGCTCGCCACGGTCGAGGCCAACATCCTCGCGATCCAGACCAACGAACTCGACGGCCGGGCGGTCGCGCAGGAGCAGGGCTTCGGCTCGATCCCGCACAAGGCGACGCTGACGACCCGTTACAAATTCGACCGGGGCCTCGCCGGGGGACGGCTGAAGGGCGCGTTCGTCGGGGGCGCGGTGCGGTATCAATCGGGCGCGTACAGCCAGACGGACACGCGCGCGCCCGCGGCCGGGGGCACCGGCAGGGAGTACTACACGGAGAGCACGCTCTTCACCGACGCGTTCGTGGGGCTGCCCGTGCGGCTGCCCTGGAATCGGACGACCGCGCGCGTGCAACTGAACGGGCGCAACATCTTCAACTCCGACCTCGTCAGCCTGGCGCGCTACAACGCTGACTTCAGCGGCGCCCGGCGCATCTATCTGCGCGAACCGCGTTCGTGGCGGCTCACGCTGTCGGTGGATTACTGAGCCCGCGCCGGCGGCCCGACGGGCTTTTTTGGCTCGCCGCTGCGCTGCCGCCGCCTAGGCGTCGGGCGCCGTGATGCGCCGTCTCCGCTGTCCGTCCCGCCGGCGACGGGTCTTCCCCGCCGGGCCCCGCTCCGCCTGCACGCGGCGGGGAGGCGGGGCGCAGGCAGGGGTGGACCCGCGCGCGGACTCGCGCCCATGCCGATGACCGCAGCGGCAGTCGCGCGTAGTTCCGGGGCGCGGCCCATGCTGCTCATGGGCACCATGATGGCGGCGGCTTCCACCGTCGACCTGCTCACGACCACCCTCCTGCCGATCACGGCGCGGCACTTTACCGACAACCTCATCCTCATCGGGCTGCTGGTGGCGATGAACCGCATCTGCGGCTTCCTCATCCAGCCCTACGCCGCCTGGCGCAGCGAACGCGGCGGGGCCGCCGCGGGGCCCCGCCGCCGGTATCTGCTGCGGGCCTGGCCGGTGGTGTTCGGGAGCGTCGCCCTACTCGGGCTGCTGCCGTTCCTGATCCCGGAGCACCGTCACGCCACGGCCCTCGCCGTCCTCGCCCTCTTCGCGGTGAACCTGGTCCTGCAGGCCTCCGTTGACCTCTGTTATGGCACGGGCGATCCGCTTTACGGCGACACCTTCGATCGCGGAGACCTCGGCCGGGCCAACGGGATTCGCATGGTCCTGACCGCCGCGGCGGGAGTGCTCATGACGCAACTCTTCATCCCGCTGGGCGACCGGCACGAATTCTGGCCCTTCGCGGGCACGCTGCTCCTGGTGGCGCTGGCCGCGCTCGCCGCGAAGTCGCTCCCGCGCTTGGGCCATCCGCGGCCGGTCGCCGCCGGCGAGCGCTACCGGCCCTTCGCGCCGCTCGGCCTGCTGCGCGACGGCGCGCTCCGGCGCAAAGCGGTGTGCGCCTCCGCGGTCCTCGGCGTGCTGGCCCTCACCGAAATGATGCACGCGCTGTTCGTCACCGAAACGCTCGGCTTCTCCCTCGCGGTGCTGGGTACCACGACCACCGTGGCCTCGGCCGTCTCCCTGCTCATGCCGTATCCGGTCGGCTGGATGGTCGACCGGTGGGGACCTCGTCGGGTCTTGATCGCCGGCTTCGCCCTCGTCGCCGCGGTCGAGGCCGCCTTTGTCCTCTGGGTGGACGACCTGGTTTCACTCACGCTCACCGTCATGCTCTTCAAGGCCGGCTGGGTGGTCGTGCACCTTCCGGTGCTGCCCCTGATCTTCGAAGCGGTGCCGGCAGATCGGCGCGGCGCCACCTTTGCCGCGGTGCAGATGACGCGCGCCGCGGCGACCAGCGTGCTGGTCCTGCTCGCCGGCGGTCTCGCGCACGTCGCTGCGTCCTATCGCACCTGTTACGTGCTTGCCGGGGCAGTGGCGGTCGTCGGCCTTGGATTTGCGCTCCGGCTGCGACCGCATCCGGGACGGCATGCGGTGGCGCCGCTGGCCGGCTCCGCCAGGCTGCCCGCTCCGCACGCACCGGGTCCGCTCCGCTGAATTGCGCTGGCGTCGCGCGGGCGGCCCGGCACCGTGCGGCAGGTTGAACCAGATCGGACAGGTCACCGTGACGCAGCAGATGGTGGCGGACGCCGCCGGCGTGCACCTGTCGACCGTGTCCCTGGGCCTGCGCAACGACCCGCGCCTGCCGGAGGCGACGCGCCGCAAGGTGCAGGCCACGGCCCAGCGCCTCGGGTACACGCCCAACCCGCTCGTGTCCCTGCTGATGTCGCGCGTGCGGCGCAGCAATGCCGGTTATCGCGGCACGATCGCGTACCTGCACACCGTGCCCAGGGAGACGGCCCGCCGCCTCAGCCAGGTGCATCAGAACTTCATCGCCGGCGCGCGGCGTCGCGCCGCCCGCCTGGGTTACAATCTCGACGAACTGTTCCTCGCTGCGGGCCCGGCGGGCGCGCGGCCCGTGGCGCGCACCCTGGCCGCCCGCAACATCGCCGGCGTGGTGGTGGAGCACGTGCCGGGCGCCTCCTGCCCGGACCGCCGCCTGCCGCTCGACCTCGCTGCGTTTCCGTCCGCGTCCCTCGGCGTGCCGCTGGCGCATCCGACGCTCCACTACGTGGCCAACGACCAGTACATGCGCGCGGTGGTCGCCGCTCGCGAACTGCTGGCCCTCGGCTACCGGCGGCCGGGCCTCGCGATCATGGACGCCTTCGACAGCCGCATGGCGCACCGCTGTTCGGCGGGATTCTGGGCGGTGCAGGAGTATGTCGCCGGCCTCGAGCGCATCCCCATCTGCCGCATCGACGCGGGGGACACGCGCGCCCTCGGCGCGTGGGTGCGCCGCCATCGGCCGGATGTCGTGCTCGGCACCAACGCGCGCCTGCTCGACCAGCTGGCCGCCGGCGGCTGGCGGGCGCCGCGGGACCTCGGCTGGGTGCACCTCGACTGGCTGCCGGAGCACCGCCCCCAGGCGGGCGTGCACGGCAACAGCGAACTCACCGGCGCGGCCGCCGTCGACCTCGTGGTGTCGCAATTGCACCGCGGCGAGACCGGGCCGCCGCCCCATGCGGTGCATCACCTCGTATCCGGCGTGTGGATCCCGGGCGACACCCTGCGCCGCATGGGGCCGCCGCGGGATCTCGACGCGTCGTTCTTCGCGGAGCTGCAGCCGGGCTGAGCCGCTTGAGATCGGGCGGCCGGCCCCTCAAGGTTCGCGGACCGCGCGAATGCTGCGTCCGGATTGGTGCAGCGTGAGCGCCGTTGCGGGCCCCGTCCCGTCCGGCAGTTCGAACACGAGATCCGCGGCGACCCGCCGGGAGAAGAACGCATCCGGCGCGGCGGCGTAGAGACGGTCGGTCGCCTGTCCGGTCGGGGAGACAAAGAGGGCGTCGTTGCGCCGTTCGATGACGAGCGCGAACGACGGGTTGATGCGGAACGTGCCCGTGCAACGGTCAAGCTGGGCGGCCGTGAGAGCGACGGTCGGCCGCGTGGCGTTGGGCACCGCGCGCTCGGGCAGGCCGGCGGCGCGGCGCATCAGCACCTCAGCCAGCTCCGAGCCCGCGGGCGTCGAACGGTTGGCGAGCACGACGCTCGCCAGCCCGAGCGGGCGGTGCACGAAGATCGCCGCGTGATAACCGCCGGTCACGCCGTTGTGCCAGCGGGTGCTGCCGTCGCCGGCCAGGAACCACCCCAAGGCCTGGCCGCCGGGCGCAAGCGTCGCGGAGAGATCCTGTTTCGCCCAGCCCAGTTCGATGGCCCGCTGGAGCGGCGTCCCTTCCGGCTGCAGCATTGCCCGCGCAAAGCGCAGCAGGTCGGCGAGCGTGGACCGAATCCCGCCGGCTCCCGCCAGCGCCTGGCACCCCCATGACGTCCAGCGCTGGCCCGCTCCGTTGTGAGGAGGAGCGAGGCGTTCGCGCTGCTCCGGGCTCAACGTCAGCACGGTGTCCTTCAGGCCCAGGGGCTCCGTGATGCGCTCGGACAGCAGCGCCGCATAGGTCCGGTCCGCCCGCCGGGCCAGTAGCGTGCCGAGCAGGCCGACGGCCAGATTGCTGTAACTGGCGCGCGTGCCGGGCGGGAAATCCAGTTTCACCTGCCGCAACGTGGCCCACAGCGCCGCCTCCCCATAAGCCGCGTACGGGTCACGATAATCGTCCTGGGGAATTTCCGGCGGGACGCGGGGCAGTCCCGAGGTGTGCGTCGCCAGCATTCGCAGCGTGATCTTTTCGCCCGCGCCTTCGGGGAGCACCACGTCCTCCGGCAGCAGTCGCGCGACGGGCGTATCCAGTTCGACCTCATCCCGCACGACGGCCTCGGCGAGGAGCAGCGCGGTGAACACCTTGGTGACCGAGCCGATTTCATAAAGCGTGCGCTCGTCGGGTGGCCGGTCGACGTCGCCGCTCAACGTCCCCGCGTGCGCCGTGGCGACCTCCTGCCCCTGGACGACTCCGACCGACACCGCCCGCACTGCATCGGCCGCGAGGTAGGGAGCGATCGCCCGCGAGAGGTCCTCCCGGGAGAGGGTGGCCGCGAAAACCGCGGGGGAGAGAAGGCCGAGCATGAGGCGGAGAAAATGCTTCATGACGCAAAACGTGGACCTCTCGCGCAACGAAGGGCAAGCGGCAGAAGAACTCCGAGCCGCCGGCGGACACGGATCCGGGCTCCCGAACCGCGAGCGCGCTCCGGCGGTTTAAGGAAAGACCCAGCCGTTTCGGAGGCTGCGCACCGTCGCAGCGGCGCTGATGCAGCATCGACCTCCGAGCCGCGGACGATGGATGACGCTCCTCCAGAGCAGATTCAAAAATTCGGTAGCCCAAACCTAAACGCAAAGTCGCAAAGGAACGCGAAGTTTCGCCACGTTTTCCTTCGCGAGCCTTTGCTCTCCTTCGCGTCTTTGCGCTTAGGATCCCGCCCTGATCGGCTACGATTTTGGTTTAGGCGCTCTAGCGGGATTCACCGCGCCGGGCGGCCTCGATGCGGGCGACGTCGATCTTGCCCATCTCCATCATCGCTTCGAACGCGCGCTTCGCCTCGGCGCCGCCCGCGGCGAGCGCCTCGCTCAAGACCCGCGGCGTGATCTGCCAGGAGATACCCCAGCGATCCTTGCACCACCCGCACGCGCTTTCCTTGCCGCCGTGGCCCACGATGGCGTTCCAATAGCGATCGGTCTCCTCCTGCGTATCCGTGGCGACCTGGAACGAGAAAGCTTCCGAATGTTCGAAGGCCGGTCCCCCGTTGAGGCCCAGGCATGCCACGCCCAGCACGGTGAATTCCACCGTGAGCACGTCACCCGCCTTGCCCGAGGGATAGTCGCTCGGGGCATGATGGACGGCCGTGATCCGGCTGTCAGGGAACGTCGCGACATAAAACCGCGCCGCGTCGAGCGCATCCCGGTTGAACCAGAGGCAGACCGTGTTCTTGGGCGATGGGGAAGCCATGACCCGTACTGACCACCACGGGCGAGCCCGGTGCAACGTCCTTTGAACCGGGAAGAAACCCTGGTCAACGGCCGCTCCGTGGAGAAATCTCCCAGTTCGTCAGGCATAGCCCGACAGCCAGAATCTCACTTACTCCCATGTAGGAGTTCCTTACAGTCAGCAACTTAAGCAATACAATCGCTTTAACATGCTCGGCGCATTTCTGCGTCGGAGGGCGATACACCCGAGCTTTTCCGCGCCTCTTCGCCGAACGGAAAAGACCTCGCCTAAACCCCTGTGGCGCAGAGGCCGCGCAACCGAGTTGCAGGTGGTGGCACGATCAAGGCTCTAGCACCGACGTCCAGCGAGAGCCCGTAACCCATCCATCGAAAGAAAATCATCATGTTGTTCTCTCGCGTCAGATCCACCGCCGTCCTTGCGACGCTCGCGGTTTGTTCAGCCCTTCCGCTGTCAGCGATTCCGATCACGGGCGTGGTCGACTTCGCTGGCGGTGCGACGTTCGACTCGGGCACCCTTGCCACGGCCAACGGCGTGATTGCTGGCGGCTGGAGCAATGTGACCGTGACCTCCGTCACGGCCGGCTCGATCCTCGATACCACCATCAATCCCGGCGCGGCGGTCACCATGACCGGCGCGGCGTGGAACTTCAACAACGGCGCCCTGCCCAACCTGTGGACCGTCGGCGGCTTCACGTTCAGCCTCACGACCTCCATGATCGTGACGCAGAACGCGTCGTTCCTCAACGTCATGGGCACCGGCTTCCTCTCCGGCAATGGTTATGACGTCACCCCGGGCAACTGGTTCTTCACCAGCCAGGGCGTTGGCGACAACAACCAGTTCTCGTTCTCCGCGACGAACAACACGCTGCCGGTGGGCGTGCCTGAAGGTGGCTCCACCGTCGGGATGCTCGGCGGTTGCCTGCTGGCCTTCGCCGCGCTGCTCCGGCTCCGCCGCGTCGGCGCGCTCCGGAACGTCTGATTCGTCCACCCTGTCTGTCGTCGCCGTCCCCGGAGGGCGGCGCGCCGCTGCCGCTTGGCGGCAGAGGGCGTCGTCCTCCGTCGGACGGTTCCGGGGGAGTTCGATTCCGAACTCCAGACCGAAGGCAGGCAGGGCAATCGGGCAACGGCACAGGCTGATCCACCCCGCAGCCCACGCAGTCCCGGTCCGGCTTGCCCGGCGAAAAACTGAGGCCGCCTCCCGTGAGGCGGCCTTTTTCGCGTTCTTTCCCGACGGGGCGGCGCCGCATTGACCGAGGACGACGGAAGCCTTTGCTCGCGGGCATGTCCGCCCCCTGCCCCGTCCGCCGCGCGCTGGCCTGCTGCGCGTTCGCGATCGCCGGGCCGGCCACGCTTGGCGGAGCGGAGGCGACCGTGCCGGAAGCGGTGCTGGCGCGGGAGCTCGGGCTGCCGCTGCAGCGGCTGTATTCTTCGGACGACTACGATGGCTTCAGCCGCGTGACGGCAGTCGCCCACACCGCCGAGGGTTTCACTCTTTTCGGCACCTATCACGCGGCCATTCTCTTTGACGGAGCGAGCCATGAGAAGATCGCCGTGCCTGCGACCTACGTCACGGCGCTCGCCCGGGCTCCGGACGGGATGATGTGGGCGGGGGGCGACAACGAAATCGGCGTCATCTCACCCGCACCGGCTGACGGCCAGCTCCGCTATTACTCGCGCACCGCGCTGCTGCCGGCGGAGGCGCGCTCGTTCGGCCGGCTGCGGGGGATGATCGCGAGCCGCGCCGGGATCTTCGCCGTCACGAGCAGCGGCCTGCTCCACTTCGCGGGCGGCCGGGCGGATTTCCTGCCCCTGCCGCCGGAGAGCCGCGCGCGACTCCATGCGTCCGGGGATCGCGTTTTCCTGCACGATGCCCGTCAGGGACTACTCGAGCACGGGCCCGGCGGCTTCCGGTCGGTCGACGCGGGTCGCGACCTCGCCGGACGCGACCTCGAACTGCTGGACCGGGGTGCGCAGCCCGCGCTCTGCCTGATCGAAGGCGAAGGCCCCTTTCTCCTGCACGCCGACCCGATCCGGCTGGAACCCCTCCCCTCCCCGCTGGCGCGGATGCTGGCGGAACCGATGGTGCGCACCCTGCAGCTCGCGGACGGCCGGATGGTATTCGTCCGCGCGGACAATCGCGGCGTGATTCTCGCCGATTCCAGACTGCAGGGTGCGCAGGTGCTCGACGCCCGGTCGGGCCTCGCCAACACGGCGATCCTCGATGCGGCCCTCGATGCGGAACACGGGCTGTGGCTGGCCACGGCCAACGGGCTGCTCCGGCTGGACCTGGCGCCCGGGGTGACGCTGTTCGACGAGCGCAACGCGTTTCCCATCGGATCCTCCGGGTCGCTCGTGCGGCACGCCGGCGTGCTCTATGCCGGTTCCACCCAGGGCCTGCGCCGCCTTGCGGCCGGCGATCCGGCGCGAGGAGTGCCCGCCCGGTTCGTGCCCGATCCACGCGTGCCGGAAAGCTGCGACAACCTGCGCGACACCCCCGCGGGCCTGCTCTTCAGCACCAGCAATACGGTCGAGCTGCTCGGCACGGGCGAACGCCGGAGGTTGTTCGAGCCCGAGGCGAAGATCACCATGATCAAGGCCAACCGCCGGGCAGCGGGGAAATATTTCATCGCGACCGACGACGGCGGCGTGCACGTGCTCGACCTCGCGACCGGCGCGACGCGCCGCGTGCTCACCCTCCCGCCCGGCGTGATCCTGTGGAACGGAGGCGAGGAGTCGGAGACCGTGTCGTGGTTCGGCACGGCGGCGAGCGGGTTCTGGCGGATCGCCGCCGACGACGCGGCGTGGACCGGGGCCTCCGCCGAGCCGCACCCGCTCGGCCGGGCCGGCCTGCCCGAGGGCAAGAGCTGGACGGGCGTGTTCCCGCTTTTTGACGAGCTGCATTTCCTCACCGAGACCGGCATGTACCGCCGCGACGCGGCGTCCGGTCGCTTCGCGTCCGATGCCCGCTACCGCATTGAAGGAGTGGACCCGCTCCGCTTCATGCCGGTGGTGGCGGACCCCACCGGCCGCGCGTGGGCATCGCCCTGGCAGGGCACCATCACGTGCGTGCGACCGCTCGGCTATTTCAAGGCGGAGGGCCGGGCCGGATACACCTGGCACGACGCGCCGACGCGCTGGCAGGCGGGAGTCGGGCGTTTCGGTGCGGGGCTGATCCTCGTCGAATCCGACGGCGGCGGGTCCGTGCTATGGACCAAGAGCCCGACCGCGATCGCGCGCATCGAGCTGGATACGCTGCCGGCCAACCGACCGCCCGCGGCGTGGCGGCCCGTCATCCGTCGCTTCACCATGGGCGAGCGCTCCTGGCCGGTGGCGGCCGGCACGGAACTCGACCTGCCGTTTTCGAACCAGCCCATCACGCTCCGCTATGCCACCGCGCGCTATCAGCCCGGCGGGCCGGTCCGGTATCAGACGCGGCTGGTGGGCTTTCGGTCCGAGTGGTCCGCCCCGGCCGCGAATCCCGAGGCCGTGTTCACCAACCTGACCGGCGGTCCCTTCACGTTCGAGGTGCGGGCGGTCGATGCGGACGGCTTCCAGAGCGAAACCACGCGGATGATCTTCAGCGTCGCGCCGCCGTGGCACCGCAGCGGGCCGGCGCTCATCGGCTATCTGCTGGCCATCGCGGGCAGCGTGGCCGGCTTCATCCGCTGGCGGCTGCGCCACGCGGCCCGCGAGCGCGCCCGGCTCGAGCGACTCGTGGCGCAGCGCACCGAGGAACTGCGCCAGGCCAAGGACGAGGCCGATGCCGCCAATCGCGCGAAGAGTGTGTTTCTCGCCAACATGAGCCATGAGCTGCGCACCCCGCTCAACGGCGTGATCGGCTATGCGCAGGTGCTGATGAAGGACGGCGACCTCTCTCCGCGCAACCGGGAGCGCGTGCAGGTCGTCCAGAACAGCGGCGAGCACCTCCTGCGCATGATCAACGAGGTGCTGGACCTCTCCAAGATCGAGGCCGGGAAGATGGAGCTCGTCCTGGCGCCGTTCCACCTGCCCCAGCTCCTGCGCGACAGCGCCGCCGCGATCGCGACGCGCCTCGAGCAGAAGCAGCTCGAGTTCGCGTTCGAGCCCGCCCCGGACCTGCCGCAGGTCGTGCAGGGCGACCCCGTGAAACTCCGCCAGGTGATCGACAACCTGCTGAGCAATGCCGTGAAGTTCACGGCGCGCGGCCGGATCAGGTTTGAGGCTGCGGTGGCCGACTCGGCGGCGCAGACCCTGCGATTTGCCGTGATCGACACCGGCGTCGGGATCAGCACGGCGGACCAGGCGCGACTGTTTCAACCGTTCCACCAGGCCGCGGACGGCCGCCCGCCCGAACCGGGCACGGGCCTCGGCCTTGCCCTGAGCCGACGCATGGTGGAATTGATGGGTGGCACGCTGGACGTCGCCAGCGCACCCGGTGCCGGCAGCACGTTCTCGTTCACGGTCCGCCTGCCCGCGCTCGCCGGCGGCGGTCCGCCCTTGGCCCAGTCCGCCCGCATTGCCGGCTACCGCGGCCCGCGCCGCCGCGTGCTGGTGGTGGACGACGTGGCCACCAACCGGCACGTGCTCCGCGAGCTGCTCGCGCCGCTCGACTTCCAGATCAGCGAAGCCGCCTCGGGCGCGGAAGCGCTGGCCGCGGTGGAGTCGGCCGGGCCCGACGTCGTCCTCCTGGATCTGCAGATGCCGGGCATGAACGGATTCGAGCTGGCCCGCGCGCTCCGCGGCTGCGGCTGGTCGCGATGTCGGCCTCGGTGCTGTCGCTGAACCGGCAGGATGCGTTCGACGCGGGCTGCGACGATTTCCTGCCCAAGCCGTTTCGGGAGGACGACCTGCTGGCGCGACTCGGCCACGTGCTTGCCCTCGACTGGATCCGCGCCGAACCCGAACCCGTGCGCCGCACGGTCACGCCGTTCGAGCAGCTCGGCACGCGGCTTTCGTCCGCGGAAATCGAGGAACTCCTCGGTTGCGCCCGCCGCGGGGAAATCACGCAACTGCGACGCCAGCTGGCGGCCCATCCCGACGATCCGTTCGCCGGCGCGCTCGAAAACCTGGCGCGCAACTACCGGATGGCGCAGATCCGGGAGCTGCTCGAGCAGCGCAGCCCGCGCCGGGGCGCGATCCAAGAGCCGTGAGGCGGCGCCCGCTCCGCGCCTTGCCGGACTGCTCCCTGACCCGCCGCCTCGACTGCCGCACCTCCGATCCATCGCACCGAGAAGCTGCTCTCCTGCGACGCGGACCGGTCCTACGCACGTTAGCCGCCTGGGGACAGGCGGCTCCACCTGAATTGCGCTCGATCGGGGAGCCGAGCGCGCCGCGTGGGCATCCTTTCCATCTTCTTCATCCGGTCCAAAAAGAGCTCGGTCGGGCGGAGATTCGGAACGTGCGGGAAAGCTCGGGAGACAGGATGAACGGGATGTTCAGGATGAAGCAGTCCGAGTCGCCGGAATGGTGGAGCGGCTTGTCCTCAGGCCGCTACGGGACCGGTCCTACACACGTCAGCCGCCTGGGGACAGGCGGCTCCACCTGAATTGCGCTCGATCGGGGAGCCGAGC
>CALFZM010000085.1 GCA_937952235.1 uncultured Opitutia bacterium
CGCCAGCGAGGCGATCGACGACCGCTGGGTCGGAGCCAACCCGCCCGGGCACACGACGGCGGGCAAGCGCGGGCGGATCTGCTGACGCTGCCGGAGCCGAAACGTCATGGTGGCCCCCGCCCGTCCCCCTTCCCCCTCACCTGCCACCACGTCGGGCCGGATGGCGGCGGTGCAGGAAATGGCGCGCTGGCAGCGACTGCTGTTCGAGGTCGAACGTGAATTTGTCCGCACGCTCCCGACGCTGATCTACCGCGTCGGCGAGCCGGAGCTGAAGTATCTGCTTTGCCAGCACGTCTGGGAGGCCGCGGGCCACGCGCGCTTTCTCCGCGAGCGCGGCCGCGAGCTCTCGGGCTTCGGCGCCGGCGAGGAAGTGAGCGCGGAGCTCCGCCGGCTGTTCGACGAAGCGGTGCTGGCGGATGATGGCTACGTCGCGCTCGCCGGCTTCTACTCGGTCCTGAAGCCCGCGCTGTTGCGCGCGTACCGGCACTACGTCGCCACCACGGAGCCGCTGGCCGACTGGCCGTCCCGGAAGCTGGTCGAGGAATTCATCCGCGACGAGGAACGCCATGCGCGCGAGATTGCCGGCTACCTCACCGTCCCGCTGCCGCGGGCGACCCACGCCTGGTGCGACCATTTGGGCGCGGCGGTCTCGGCCTTCGGCGGATTTCTCGGCGAGCGGCCTTCCGCGTCGCTGCCCCCCGGTTTTGCCTGGGAGATCGAGCGCCGGAAATACGCCCACCCGCTCACGTGCAACCGGGGCGTTTACCCGACCTGTTCGAGCGTCTTCAGCCACGACCCGAAGGAAACCCCGATCGTGCGTCCCTGGCTCGTCGATCCGGCGACCGATGCCCGCGTGATCCGGATCATGGTCTACGTGTGGCTGATGATGGAGATGGATGCCGTCGACTACCTCGCCACGGTCTTCTACGACACGCCCGGGGCTCCGTTCGACCTGCACCACGATCTCGCTCGGCACCTCTGGGACGAGTCGCGCCACAGCCAGTTTGGCTTCCGCCAGTTGCCCCGGCTCGGGGTGGATCTCATGACGGTGGAGCACTCCCTCGACCTTTATCACATCCTGGTGCGCATGGCGCCGCACGAGCGGTACGCGATGATGACGATGGAATTCGAGGCGGGCAGCTTTCCCACCAAGGCCACGGTGATGGACCGGGTGCGCGAGCTGAACGACTTCGAGGCGGACACGCTGCTCGCCTTCGACCGCAACGACGAGCAGAACCACGTCCGCTACGGACACCGCTGGCTGCCCGAGATCATGGCGCTGGCGGGCGAGACGCGGCCGGTGGACGAGTTTGTCCGGGCCACCCAGGAGAAATTCACGGAACTGGCGGCGCGACACGGCGGGCAGACGCCCCACGGCCTGCCGCCGGAACGACGCCTCACGGGAGAGAAGATCCTCCGGCTCGTGGCGAACGCGTGAAGGGTCGGCGAAATTGAATATTCAGCCGGTCGCCGCTTGAAGGCGGCGGTCTCCTCGCTTTTCTCGGGCCGTCGCTTTCCGTCCTACATCGATGTCCCAGAAAACCTATCGCGCAGTCCTCGCCGGCACCGGCGGCATTGGTGACGCCCACGTGCGGGCGGTGGCGGCGACCGGAGGGCGGGTGCGACTGGTGGCGGCCGCCGACCTCGACGCGAAGCGGGTGCAGGAATTTGCCGCGCGTCACCAGATTCCGGAGACGTTCACGGATTTCACCGCGATGCTGGCCGCGACGCGCCCGGATCTCGTGATCATCGCCACGCCGCCCGGCCAGCACACGGCGATGTGCATCGCGGCAATGGAGGCGGGCGCCTGGGTCTGGTGCGAGAAGCCGCTCTGCAGCTCCCTGGCCGATGCGGACCGCATCGCCGCCACGGAGCAGGCGACCGGCCGCTATACCGCCTGCGTCTTCCAGATGCGCTTCGCTTCCTCGACGGCGCACCTCCGAAGCCTTGCCGACGCCGGCCGGCTCGGCCGGCCGCTGGTGGCGGTGTGCAACACCCTGTGGTACCGCGACGCCGCTTACTACGCGGCGCCGTGGCGCGGCACCTGGAAGGAACTGGGCGGCCCGACAATGGGCCTCGGCATCCATGCGATGGATCACCTGCTCCACCTGCTGGGGGACTGGACGGAAGTCCGGGCATTCGCCGGTACGCTCGACCGCGCCATCGAGGTCGAGGACGTCTCGCTCGCGATGATCCGTTTCGCCAACGGCGCCGTCGCCTCCGTCGTGAACAGCGCCCTCAGTCCGCGCCAGGAAACCTACATCCGTCTCGACTATCAAAAGGCGACGGTGGAACTGACCCACCTCTACACTTACACGCGGGAGAACTGGCGTTTCACCCCGGCCGTCGGGGCCGAGGGCGCAGGGTTGCTCGAGGCGTGGCAACAGTTCCCGCCGGACGTCGGCTCGACCCATGAAGCCCAGCTCGCCGCGCTCGTTTCCAACCTCGACGAAGCGTCGCGACCGCTGACCTCCGGTCCCGAATCCCGCCGCACCCTCGACCTGCTCACGTCGCTCTACAAATCCGCTTTCACCGGCCTGCCGGTGCTCAGCGGGTCGATCGGGCCCGGCGACCCGTTTTACGCGGCGATCAATGGCGGGATGACGCTGCCGGTGAACAAGCCGCGGAGCGCCGCAGGATAGCCGGCGTCCCATTCGCAGAGGGCTCTTCCGGAAATCACCCGCCTGCGCGGGAGGGCGTTCGGGCTGTCCGGCAAACGCCTGGCAAACAGGTTCCTATCTCGCTATTCTCACGAAGGTTCGCGTCGAAAAAACTGACACTTTCGATCGCGAAGGGGAGAATCGGCCTGTCGGCCGGTGTGCGGTCCGGCCATCGCTCCGCCAGCCAATTGCATCGGACGGTCCAAGCTGTGGGGGCGTTTGCATTCAAGTGCCTCGCAGGAAGGCCATTCCGTCGGAAAGATGACAGGAGCTTTCAAAGACGGCCGAACGGTCCGAGCGAGCTCTGACCAATTTTGTAATCGCTCCCGACATTACGTATGCAAATAGGTAACACTACTTACTCTTCGGGAAACACGAACCAAAATAAGTATTTTTCTATTACCTTATTTCACGCTGTTTGTGTTACTATATCCGGCCAAAAACTACGCATGGCACGGGCGGCGCTTAAGACGGGTGGGCTGGGGTTTCCTCTTCAGTCTTTCAACTACACCCACATGATCAAAAACAACATCATCAAGACACTCGCAGCGTGCGCGCTGGCCGTGGGCCTCTCTGGCTCCGCTTTCGGCCTCACGTTCACGGCTGCTTCGGCGACGGCGGCGTCCGGCGATTCCAACGACCCGGCGAACGCGGCTGACGTCAAGGCTGCGCTCGGGCTTTCGTACAACCTGACCGAGCTCTATTGGGCCAGCCAGGGTGGCGACGGCGGTACCTTCGACTCCGGCTACAGCACGAACTTCACCGCGTCCAACACGGACGTGACGGTCTCGGACACTGGTTCGCCGAACATCTCGGGTTACGGCGCCCTGTTCCTCCTCGCGCTGGGCGATGACGACGCCAGCCCGGATTGGAAGATCTTCAACATCACGGGCTGGAATGGCACCGAGCAGATCTTCCTCGACCGCGTCTTCCCGAAGGCCGGCGATTCGAACAAGTACGACGTCGAGAAGGTCATCATCTTCGGCGGCAATCCCCCGCAGCAGCCGAACAACGGCGTGCCGGACGGTGGTTCCACGGCGCTCCTGCTCGGTTCGGCCCTCGTGGCGCTCGGCTTCGCCGCCCGCCGCAAGCGCGCCTGATCGCTAAGTTTCGTTTCCCTCCCCAGCTGCACGGACTCGCGTCCGTGCAGCTTTTTTGTGTCCACCGTCCGCACGATTGCCGCCGGGCTCGTTCCGGCTTGCTCTGGGCCAACGATGCAGTCCGCGTTCGGATCGCCGATGAAAGAGACCGCGCTGAACGGGGGAGTGGCTTGTCCTCCAGCCGCTGCGGAAGGGCCTGTCGAACATCAGCCGCCTGGGGACAGGCGGCTCCACCCCAACTGAATCCTCGCTCAGGCCACGCTGTCCATGCTGTCGCTTGCCCACGCCTCCCTCCGCGTCGAGTTGCTCGACCCCGCCGACGCCGCCGACCAGCCCCGCCAGGGCACGCGTTACTGCCATGGCGGCTACATCTGGCAGGTACACGACCGCACCCTCGGCCCCCTGCTCGCCGGCCCTGAGTTTCCCGCGCCCGCCCCGACTCCATTCAACGGCCAGGGGTTGCCCGAATCCTTCCGTCATCGGACGCGCGACGGTCGGCCGCTCACATGGGAGCAAAACGAAGGACTCGGGTTGGGCGTGGGACTGCTGCACCAGGACGCCGCACGGGACGTGTCGGTCGGCACCCCCGGCGCGTGGCAGGTCGAGCGCGGCGCAGACTGGGTTCACTTCACTTCCACGCTGTCCGGCGCCGGTCGCGCCGCCACCGTCCGACGCGAACTCCGTTTGCATGACCGGACGCTCGTTTCCCGCACCACGCTGCGCAACACCGGCACCCGTGCCCTCGACCTGCAGTGGTTTGCCCACCCGTTCTGGCCGCTGTCCGCCGGCCGGGCCCGGATTGCCCTGCCGCGCGGCGCGTCGGTGGCGGAGAATCCCGGATTCGCTGTCGATGCGGCGGGGTTGCTCACGTTCCGACGACCCTTCGTGGGCCCGGACGATTCGCAGTTCGCCCTGTTGCACCTCCCGCCGGGCCAGCCGCTGGAGCTCACCCTGGATCATCCACTGCTCACCCGCGTGACATTCGCGACCGATTTCGTCCCGGACGAATGTCCGGTGTGGGCCAACGCACACACGGTGTCAGTCGAACCTTACCTCTATCTCCAGCTCGCCCCCGGGGCGTCCCGGACCTGGCAGCTCACGCACACCTTCGTCGCCTGAGCCGGGACGATGCCGTTGCGGTGGAGCCGCCTGTCCCCAGGCGGC
>CALFZM010000086.1 GCA_937952235.1 uncultured Opitutia bacterium
GCTGCGAGGCCATACAGCAGCCAGGATCCCATGCTCGGACGGCCCTTGATGATCGAGCCCGTGTTCATGAACGCGTGCGCGGTGTCGTGGTTGATCTGCTCCGTCTGCATGGAGCGGATCACGCAGAGCTCGTCGGCCACGCTTCCGAGGTGCGGGAAGAGTTCGCTGATCTCGATGCCCGCGCGTCCGTGTGGCTTGAACGCCGTGAACGGGCCCCGCGCCTTGAGTTCGGTGCCCTGCAGCTGCGCAAGCTGCTGCCCGGCGGTGAAGGACTCGGGAAACGGCTGGCCGTGGAGCTCCTTCAGTTTCGGTTTCCAGTCGAAAGTCTCGAACTGGGACGGACCGCCCGCCATGCAGAGGAAGATCACGCGCTTGGCCTTCACGGGATGGTGAGCGGCCCGCAGCGCGCCGCTCCAGCCCGGCGGACGCCCTCCACCGCCGGAGGCGCCGAGTCCGTTCGCCAGGAGGGCGAACGCCATTCCGCCGAGGCCGTACGCGCTTTGCTGCAGGAACGCGCGCCGGTTGATGCTGAGGGCGTGGGTGGTGGGATCGAAGGGCATGGAGAAGGAGTAAAGGAGTGAGGACGGGAGGGAGGAGGAGCCTGGGCGGGTGCCGGAGGTCGTTCGAAAACACGCTGGCTCCGGGATCCCTCGCTCCCGTTTATCAATAACGCGTGATGACCTCCTGGCCGTTGAGCAGAACCCGCGCGACGCTGGTCCACGCGGCGAGTTCCGCGGGCTCTCCCGCCGGCGCCGGCGCGAGGCCGACCCGCAGGAGCTTCCGCGCGGCCTCGATGTCGGCGCGATAGTGCTCGCGCTGGGCGGCGAGAAACGCGAGCAACGCCGCGGACTCCGCGTGCCGGGGCTCGCGGGCGACCGCAAGGCGGAACGCCTGGCGCAGCCGCCCCGCGTCGTCGGACGCGGCGGCGACGAGCCGCGCCGCGAAGAGCCGCGCCGCCTCCACGAACGTCGGGTCGTTGAGGAGCGTGAGCGCCTGCTGCGGCGTGTTGCTCACCACCCGCTGCGCCGCGCATTCGTCGCGCGCCGGCGCGTCGAAGTTGGCGAGCATGGGATGGAGGAAGGTACGCTGCCAGTGCATGTACAGGCCGCGGCGCCATTGTTCGTCGTCGGCGCTCGCGACGTAATCGCGGTCGGGAAACTGGAGCTGCGAATAGTAGCCGGCCGGCTGATACGGTCTTACGCTGGGGCCGCCCACGTCGCGCAGGTTGAGCGCACCGGCGATGAAAAGCGCGTTGTCGCGGACGAACTCCGCCTCGAGCCGCCGCGGGTTCTGCGCGGCGAGCAGCCGGTTGGCGGGGTCGGCCTCGCGCAGGTCGGCGCGGACCTGGCTGCTCTGCCGGTAGGTCGCGCTGGAGACGATCAGCCGGATCATGTGCCGCAGGTCCCAGCCGCTGCCGCGAAACTCGGCGGCGAGCCAGTCGAGCAGCTCGGGGTGCGACGGCGGCTCGCCCTGCGATCCCAGATCGTCGACGACCGCGCTGAGCCCGGTGCCGAAGAACAGCGCCCAGAGCCGGTTCATCACCACCCGGGCCGTGAGGGGATTTTCGTCCGACACGATCCATTGCGCCAGGTCCAGCCGCGTGAGCCGCCGCTCCGCCGTGCTCTCGCGCCGGCCCGGCAGGAAGCTCGGCGTGGCGGGCAGCACGAGGGGGCCGGATTCGTCCTGCCAGTTGCCGCGCGGCAGCACGCGGATCGCCAGCGGCTCGGTCGCTTCGGTGACCAGCGTCCAGGCGCGACCCTCCCGCGTGGCGCGGATCTGCGCCTGCAGCCGGTGCAGCCGGTCGAAGGCGGCGCGATCGTGGCCCGTGCTGAGCAGCCAGGTCTCGGCCAGCAGCGCCTGCTGCGCCGGCGTGCGCGCCGCAGGCGCCGCCGACAGCGCGCCCGCCAGGGCGGGCGGGGCGACGTCCCGGGGATCGGCGGCACCGAACGGGCTGACGAGGAACCGCAGCGGCAGGGTGAAGTCGCCGGTCAGCGTGAGCACCAGCGTGTCGCCGGGCGCGAGCGTGAAAGGTTGCCCCAGCAGCCAGGTGCCGTGCGGACGCCGGCCGGCGGCGGCGCGCGGAATGCGCCAACCGGAGGCGATGCCGATGACCTCGTCGCCCTGCTCGAAGCGCGGCGCCTTCTCGGAGGCGTCGGCGAAGGCAAACTCGAGCCTCCGCTCGCGGCCGTCGCTCCCCCGCACGACGCCGGCCAGGCGGACGTTTTCCACGCCGGTCGCACCCGGCGACTCGTCCGGACCGGGCGCGGCGACCTCCAGCCGCAGCGCGGCCAGCGGACCGGCCTCGGGCGAGAGGGTCACGCGCAGGGATTCGTTGCGGGCGAGCGGCCGCGGCAGCCGCACGGAGCCATCGGCCGCGGGCGCCACCTCCCCGCCGCGCACCGCCTCCCGTCCCCGCTGCCGCGTGGCGCTCGCGGCCGGCTGGCGCCAGCCGCCCGGGTTGGCCGCCAGGTACGCCCGCGCCTCATCCACCCAGGCGGCAAACGCGGTCCGGCTGCCAGTATCCAGGCTCCGGTGACGCACCTCCGCCCGCAGGGCGGCGAGTTCCGCCTCGAACCGTTGCTTCCGCCGCTGCAGGTACGGGCTGCCGACCTCGCGCTCGGGGGGGAACGGGTAGTCGTTGTTGAAACCCTTGAGCTCGGGATTGGGCGTGTAGGGATAGTCGCTGTAGACGCCCCACTGCTTCACGTCGGCGAAGAATGCCTGGAGCTGGTAGAAGTCGGCGGCCTTGATCGGGTCGAACTTGTGATCGTGGCACTCGGCGCAGCCGAAGGTGCTGCCGAACCACGCCGCCGCCACCGACCGCACGCGCTCCGCCCCGTACTTCGCGAGGTACTCCTTCGGCTGCGCGCCGCCTTCGCGCGTCATCATGTTGAGCCGGTTATAGCCGGTGGCGACGAGTTGCTCGGCCGTGGGCGACGGCAGGAGATCGCCGGCAAGCTGCTCGAGCGTGAACTGGTCGAAGCGCTTGTTGGCGCTGAAGGCGCCGATCACGTAGTCGCGGTACGGAAAGATGCGCTGGTTCTGGTCGCCGTGGAACCCGACGGTGTCGGCGAACCGCGCGACGTCGAGCCACCACACGGCCAGGCGTTCGCCATGGTGCGGGGAGGCCAGCAGGCGCTCGGTGGCGGCGCGCAGCGCGGCGGGCAGGTCCCGGGCGGCCGCGGCCTCGAAGGCGTCGAGCTCGGCCGGCGTCGGCGGCAGCCCGGTGAGGTCGAGCGAGAGCCGCCGCAGCAGCCGGGCGGGCTCGGCCGGAGGCGACGGGATGATCCCCTGCGCGGCCAGGCGGGCATGGATGAAGGCGTCGATCGGAGGGAGGACGGCACCGTCCGGCCCGGCGACGGCCGGCACCGCGGGACGCGACAGCGGGGCGTAAGCCCAGTGCGGCTCGTAGACCGCTCCCTCCGCGACCCAGCGCCGCAACAGGTCCTTCTGCGCCGCGGTGAGGGTCTTGTGCGCCTCCTCCGGCGGCATCGGGTCGAGGGCGTCGGTGATCCGGAGAATGATTTCGCTCTCGTCGGGCTTGCCCGGAACGATGGGGATGACGCCGTTCTTGGTCGGCTTGAGCGCCTCCTCGCGCACGTCCAGCCGCAGTCCGGCTTCGCGGGTCTTGGCGTCGAACCCGTGGCAATGAAAACACGTGTTCGCCATGATGGGGCGAACCTCCCGGTTGAACGACACCGGCCGGGACGAGGATGCCGCCTCGAGCGGCGCGACGGCAGCGGCCAGGAGCAGCGGAGCGAGGAAACGGGGTGAGATCATCGGGCGGCGCGGACGAGGGGAAAGCTAACCTAGTCTGCTGGCAGGCGCAATCTATCCCGACACCGCGCCGTCGCCCGGGCAGCGTCCCGCGCTGCCAAAACAAAGAGCGCCCCGGGGACAGGGCGCTCCTCCGCTGACCGAAGGTCCGGCTGGGCCGTCAGAACTTCGTGCTGAGCGAGAACAGGAAGTTGCGGGGGTCGCCCCATCCGCCCATGTTGCCCTCGCGATAATCCTCGTCGGTGACGTTGCGCACATTGAGCTGCGCGGTGACGTCCCGACCGGCGACCTTCGTGCGGTACTGCACGAGCAGGTCGGCGGTCGTGTAGCCAGGCATCGTGGCGGTCACGTTCTGGTCCGCCGCGAAGCGGGCGGACGAGCTGTCGCGAACGCCGCCGCCAAAGGACCAGCCGTTGAGGGCGCCGGACCGGACGTCGTACTTCGTCCAGAGCGACAACACGTCCTTCGGAAACGCCGCGAGCGGGAGACCGACACGCGCGGGCGTGACCGACTTGGTCGTCTCGGCCTTGGTGGCGTGCGAGTAGCCGACCATGATCTGCCAGTTGGCCGACGGGTTGTAGGAAAGGTCGACCTCGACGCCTTCGGACTCCTCGACGTCACCGTAGATGAACCAGGGCTGGCGCGCGGTCGCGACCTCGCGGGCACTGTCGCGGGATGAGATGTCCTCGCGCTTCACCCCGTAAAAGGAGAGGGAGCCGGCAAGGCGGCCGTCGAGCAGCGAGGACTTGAGGCCGATGTCGAAGCCCTTGCCCTTGACCGGATCGAGGCCGCGGCCGTCGGCGTCGGCCCCGAGCTGGGGCTCGAGCGACTCCGAGTACATCGCGAACGCGGACAACTGGGGAGTGAGCTTGAGCAAGGCGCCGTAGAGCGGCGTCGTCTCGCGGGTCTTGGGCGTGGCACCCTCGGGGTTGGCCACCGCGCGCTCGTAGTAGGAGTTGCGGGAGTACTCGTTGCGGCGGGCACCGACGATCGTGCGCAGACGGCCCTCGATGAATTCGGACTGCAGGCCGACGTAGTAGCCGGTGAGCTTCTCGGCCCGGCGGCGGTAGATGTTCCAGGTCTCGCCGCTCGCGGCCCGTTCCTGCGCGGCGTTGCGCAGCGGCTGCGTGCGCGGGTTCCACACCGCGAAGGCGCCGTAGCGGCCGTCCTGGAAGCGGCCGGCGGTGTCGAACCAGCCGGGCGTGTCCTGGTGCACCCGCTGCGACTCCTGGCCGAACGACACGGTGTGCTGGGTTGGCCCGAGCGCGAAGCGATAGGTGAACTTGTTGTCGAAATTATACGAGTCGCGGTAATTCGCGAAATTGCCGAACCGGAAACGCACTGTGCCGTCGGCGAACGGTTCCTGGTCCCCGCCGATGGACCGCAGGATCTCGAAGTCGTCGATCGCGAAGTTCCACTGCAGCTGATAAACGAGCCCGTCGAAGACCTTCTGCGTGTACTCGAGGTCGACCGTGTACGACTGGTAGAACGAATAAGTTTCCTTCCCCATCGTGACTTTCCGGCCGTAGGGATCATCGCCGCCGAAGACCGGCGCGAAGATGTCGAACGTCGGCACGCTGGCGAAGCCATTGGCGTTGAGCCAGGCGCGCGGCGCGGTGCCGGCGGGCACGGCGCCATTGCCGAGATAGCGGGAGTTGCTGCGAAGCACCGCGGCCGATTCGCGGTCCTGGTTCACGCGCCGGACCGTCTCGAGGTCGACCGTGAGCAGGCCGTCCTGGAACGGCTTCCAAGCGACGGCGCCGCCGAGGTAGTGCTCGCGCTTGAAATCGTCGTTGCGCCACCCGCCCGCGTCGATCGCGCCGGCACCGACGCGGCCGGCGAGGGTTTCACCGCCGAGGTTGTAGTTGATCTCGCCCTTCATGAACTCCCAGCTGCCGACGCTCACGCGAGCGTCGCCGCCCTGCGCTTTGAACTGGGGCTTCTTGGAAATGTAGTTCACGACGCCGCCCGGGCGCACGAGGCCGAAGAAGATGGAGGACGAACCCTTGATCACCTCGATGCGATCCATGCCCCAGGTCGAATAGAGCTGCCGCCGGTACTGGCCGTTGCGATACGACTGCAGGCCGGAAAAGCCGCGGATGTTGATGTAGGATTCGTAATTCGGGTTGGTCTGAATCCCGGGGACGTAGCGCAGCGCCTCGCTCTGCAGGTTCGCGCCGATGTCGGCCACGAACTCGCCCGTGAGCACGTTGATCGTGACGGGCGTGTCGATGATGTTGGTGCCGAAGCCCGTCGCGGTGATCGCGCTCTGGGCCCGGTAGCCGGCCGCGCGGTCGCTCGCGACCGTGAATTCGGACAGCTTGATGACGTCGTCGGTCGACGGCCGCGCCGCCGCGGCCGGGGCAGCGGCGCCGGACAACGGCGCAGGGAGAACGAGGGCAGCCACGGAGGTGGCCGCCGCCAGGAGGCAGGTGGATTTCATGGGGAGGGTTTGCGGGTTGCCGGCCAGGGCAGGCCGGCGGCAAGTGATTTACACCGATGTTCGCACTTGCCCGCGGCGCGAGTGCGCCGGAATAAAACAGTTAGATCATCCCATGCCCCCAGCCTCGATCCGCCGGCTCGCCGCCCAGCTCGGCCTTTCCGCCGCGACCGTCTCCCTCGCCCTGCGCGGGAGCACGCGCGTGATCCCCGCCACCCGGCAGCGCGTCGTCGATGCGGCGCGCAAGGCCGGCTACCGGCCCAATCCCCTGATCCGTTCGGTAATGGCCGCGATGCGCAGGTCGGCGCAAGACAGCTACCAGGGCCTCCTGGCGGCGTTGAACCACAGCGCCGACCCGCAGCCCCAGCTCGGGACGTTTCACCGCGAAGTCTGGCAGGGAGCGAAACGTCGCGCCCGCGAACTCGGGTACGGTCTCGATCTCTGCTGGTTCGGGCCGAACAACCTCAACCTCGCCCGGCTCAACACCGTGATCGCGACGCGCAACATCCAGGGCGTGCTCGTGCTGCCCATAGCCGAGGCCCAGGACCTGGGCGCGCTGGACTGGTCGGGGCTCGCCGGCGTGATGCTCGACTACTGTCTGGTCCAGCCGGCGCTGCACACGGTCCTGCCCGACCATCATGTCGCGTTGTTCACCGCCGTCGAGCGCCTGGCCGCCCGCGGTTATCGCCGGCCCGGCCTCGTCCTGGACGCCGCGCGGGATGCCCGGCTTCGCTACAAGTGGAGCGCCGCCTACCGCAGTTACTTTCGCACTCCCCGCCCCGCCGCCCGGCCGGTGCCCGAGTTGCTGGCCCAGCCCATCGATCGAGCCCGGTTCCTTGCCTGGTTCGACCGGCACCGGCCCGACGTGATCATCGCCCACCTGCAGCAGGAAATCGAATCCTGGCTGCGGGAACGCGGCCGGCGGGTTCCGGACGATGTCGGCTTCCTGCAACTCAACTGGACGGAACGCACCGGACCCTGCGCCGCCCTGGACCTGCGACCGGCCGTGCTCGGCAGCGCCGCCATCGAATCGATCGTCGCCCAGCTCCAGCGCCAGGAGCAGGGAGTGCCCGAGGTGCCGAAAACCATCACGCTGCCCGCGCGCTGGGTCGACGGACCCACGTTGAGGCCGGCGGCGTAGAGCACGCCCGCCGTCCGTCCCCGCCGCGGCGACAATCTCCTTCCCCTCGCCCCGCCGGCCGCGCAGGCTCGCGACCGCATGCGCGCCTCCCCCGCCCTCGCCTTCGTCGCGTTCCTGATCGCGTTCGTCGCCGCGCGAGGCGCCGAGCCCGCGGAACGATTTTCGTTCGTCGCCTTCGGCTGCATGCCCTACGGCGAGGCCAACTTCGCCGCCTTCGAGCGGCTGATCGGGGAGATCAACCGGCGCCGGCCCGCGTTCACGGTGCACTGCGGCGACATCAAGCTCGGCAGCGAGGCCCCGACCGACGCTCTCCTCGCGCGGGTAAAGGGCTGGTTCAACCAGCTCGAGGGCCCGCTGATGTACACGCCGGGCGACAACGAATGGACCGACGTGCACCGCAACGGCGCCGACCCGCTCGTGTGGCTGGAAAAGGTGCGCGCCACCTACTTCGCCGAGGAACGCAGCCTCGGACGGGCGCCGATCCCTCTCGTCACGCAGCGGCGCGAAGCCGCCTTCGCGCGGTACGTTGAGAACGCCCTCTGGACGCACGGCGGTCTCGTGTTCGCCACCGTCCATGTGGTCGGGAGCAACAACAACCTGAACCCCGCGATCCCCGGGGCGATGGAGGAGTTTCACGCCCGCGACGCGGCCAATGCGGCCTGGATCAAGACAACCTTCGCCGCCGCACGCGCGCTCCAGGCCCCGGGCCTCGCCCTCTTTTTCCAGGCCGAGCCGATCAACTCCCACGCTGCCGCCCTCCTGGCAGGACGAGAGTCCGGGTTCGCGCGCTTCCTCGCCACGATCGAACAGGAAGCCGGCAGCTTCCCGGGGCAGGTGCTGCTCGTGCACGCCGACGAGCACCGCTACCGCCTCGAACCTCGTGCCGCCCTCACCCGCGGGACAGGGCCCCTCGGAAACGTGACCCGGCTGGAGACCTTCGGCGGCAACGACATCCACGCCGTCCAAGTCGTGGTCGATCCCGCCTCGCCCGCCGTCTTCCTGGCGGGGCCGCTGCTCGTGCCGTCCAATCCGCTGCCGCTGCTGCCCCGGCCGAAAAAAGCCCCGGCACCCACGCCGCCCTGACCACGCTTGGCCCGCGCGGCCCGGTCAGGGTTCACCCCGCAAAACCCTTGGGCTGAAGCGCAAACACCCGATACTTAACTCACTCGCCCGCAGGACGTCCCTCCCCTTCGACTCTCCATGGCCCACGCCGCTGCCCCCTCTCCCTCCCGCGGACTGCCCCTGGCGTTCGCCGCCGCCTTTGCCGTGGCGACCGGGATGGCGGTGGTTTTCGCCCGACGCTCCGGCTTGGAGGCAGGATGGGCGCTGGCGGGACTCGGGGCCTGGACACTCCTGGTCGCCTTGCTGGGCCTGACCCCGCCCCTGCCCTTTCGGCTCCGCGGCGTCTGCGCGACCGCCGGCGTCCTGGCCGTGGTCGCCCTGCCGCTGCTGCCCCGCCTGCGTCCGCCCGCCGTCGCGACGGGGGCCACCGATGCGCTGCTGCAATTCTCCGCGGTGGCCGCCGCGGTGCTCGCGTTCGGACTGCACTTCCTGGCCACCTACGGCCAGCAGGTCGCACGCGAGACGCCCTCGCCGGCGACGACGGCGCTGGTGCCGCTCGCCCGCCTCCTGGCCGCCGCGCACCTGCTGCTGACCATCGTCCTGCTCTTCCGCCTCTATGCCCAGCGGAACGGTTTCCCGTTCGCGGCCACGGTCTTCAACGTCGCGACCGGCATTCTCGTCGCCGAAGCGATCATCCACGCCCTCGCCCGCCTGTACCAGCCCGCGCGCCTTCGCTCGTCTTCGGCCGCCTTCGGCCCGGGCGTGCTCGCGCCCGCGCTCTTCGGCGAACGGGGTCCGCTGCGCTCCCTCGGCGCCACCCTGGAACGGACCTTCGGGGTGCGCCTGGGCGACACCTGGCTCGCCGGCCTCGCCCGACGGCTCGCCGCGCCGCTGCTGCTCCTCGCGCTGCTCGGCGTCTGGTGCTCGACGGCGGTGACCCGCGTCCCGGTCGAGAGCCGGGGCGTGCTGGTCCGCCAGGGCGCGTTCGCGCCGGCGCCGCTGCCGCCGGGGCTGCACCTCCACGCGCCGTGGCCCTGGGGCCGCGTGCTGGTCGTGCCCACGGAAAGGATACGCGAGCTGTCCCTCGGATTCGAACGCGACCTCGCCGGGCCGGTGCTGTGGACGGAGAAGCATTTCGAGGGCGAGCAGAACCTGCTCGTCGGCGAGGGCGAGGAACTGCTCACGATCAACGTCCCGGTGCACTACCGGATCCGCGACGCCGTCGCCTTCCTCCGCCGCGCAGGCGATCCCGCCGCCGCGCTCGAGGCGCTCGCCTACCGCGAGCTGCTCGCGCTGACGGAGAAGCACAGCGCGTTCGGCTTCATGACCACGGACCGCGCGGAGATCATGACAAAGCTGCGGACGAATCTCCAGGCGGCGGCCGACCGGCTCGGGCTGGGCCTCGAGATCGTTTTCGTCGGCCTCAAGGACGTGCACCCGCCCGTCCCGGTCGCGCCCGCGTACCAGGACGTGATCAGCGCCGAGGAACAGCGCGCCGCGCTCGCCGACAACGCCCGCACCTACGCCGTGCAGGCCACGGCCGCGGCCCACGTCAGCGCCACCCAGATCCGGCTGCAGGCCCGCACCGCCGCCACCGAGCGCCGGGCCCGCGCCGCCGGCGAAGCCGCCCGCTTCCTGGCCCCCCTCGCCGCCTACCGGGCGGAACCGGGCGTGTTCACCACCCGCCGCCGGCTCGAGACCCTCGAGGCCGCGCTCGCCGACGTGCGCCAGCTCGTGCTGATCCCGCCGCAACTGCGCGGCCGTGCCAACCTCTTCCTCGGCTTCGACCCGGCGAATCCCGGGATGACCTCCTCCGCCCGCTGACGCACCATGGCAGCCCCCGCGACGAAGCCCGACCCGGTGGAGCAGCGTGTCCCCACGCTGCTTGCGGGGCGCACGCCCGCCGTGGGTTCGGGATTGCCCTCCGACTCCAACCAGCGGCGTGGGGCCACGCCGTTCCACCCCGGCGGCAGCTCCGGGCGGTTCTCCCACTCCCGCACCCTCCCATGTCCTCGCTCCAAGTCGTCACCCGCGTCCTGATCGCCCTCGTCGTCGTCACGATCCTGGGCTGCGCGATGTTCAGCTTCCAGGTCGCGAGCAACGAATCCGCGATCCTCACCCGCTTCGGATCGCCCGTGCGCACGCTGGTGGAGCCGGGTCTCTACCTGAAGTGGCCTTGGCCCGTCGACACCGTCCATCGCTTCGACCGCCGCCTCGCCTTTCACGATACGCGGCTCTCCGAGGCGCTCACCCGGGACAAACGCAACGTCATCCTGCCCGTCTTCGTCGCCTGGCGCATCGAGGAGCCGTTGAAGTTTCTCCAGGCCCTCGGCACTCCCGCCGCGGTGCCGCCCAAGCTCGACAGCCTCGCCACCAGCGCCCGCAACGCGCTGCTCGGCCGCTACGACTTCCAGGACCTCGTCAGCGCCGACGCCACCAAGCTCAAGCTGGCCGAGTTCGAGCGCCAGCTCACCGAGACGCTGCGCCCGCAGGCGCTGGCGGCGTTCGGCATCGCCATCGAGCAGGTCGGCGTGAAGCGCATCGCGCTGCCCGAGGCCAACACGCTCTACGTCTTCGAGCGGATGAAGGCGGAGCGCGGCCAGTATGCCGCGAAGTACCGCGCCGAGGGCCGCCGCGAGGCCGAGGAGCTGCGGGCCAAGACCGACGCCGAGCGGACCGTGCTGCTCGCGGAGGCACAGAAGTTCGCCGAGGAGACCCGCGGCAAGGCGGAGGCCGAGGCCGCCCGCATCTATGCCGAGGCGCACGCGCAGGATCCGAAGTTCTACGCCTTCCTGCGCGAACTCGAGACGCTGCGCAAGGTGACGCGCGAGAACACGACGCTGATCCTCGACACGGACACGGCGCCGTTCAACCAGCTCAAGCCCGCCCGATGAGAAGGCTCCGGGATATTTTCTCCCGCCGGGAGCGCGAACGTCCCCGGCCGTTGCGGGCGGTGCGCGGG
>CALFZM010000087.1 GCA_937952235.1 uncultured Opitutia bacterium
TCAGATGTGTATAAGAGACAGGCGCCAAGTTCATCGAAAAGGGCGGCGCCGACCTGATCATCATCTACAATTCCGGCCGCTTCCGGATGATGGGCCACGGCTCGACCGCCGGCATGATGGCCTACGGCGACGCCAACGCCATCGCGATGGAGATCGGCGAATATGAAGTGCTCCCCGTCGTCGAGGAAGTGCCGGTGATCTGCGGCGTGCACGCCACCGACCCCCGGCGCCGCATGTGGCACTGGCTGGGCCAGGTGAAGGAGATGGGTTTCTCCGGCGTGAACAATTTCCCGACCCACACGATCGTCGACGGCCACTTCCGGCAGGTGCTCGAGGAAACGGGCATGTCCGTGAAGAAGGAGTACGAGATGGTCGCCCTCGCGCGCCGGATGGATCTCTTCTCCATCGTCTACGTCGGCAGCCCGGAGGAGGCGGCCGAGATGGCGAAGGCCGGCGCCGACGCCATCATCGCGCACGTCGGCACCACCGTCGGCGGCAGCATCGGCGTGACGAGCGCCGTCGTGAGCTGGGACCACACGATGAAGGTCACCCGCGACATCATCGCCGCCGCGACGCAGGTGCGGAAGGACATCTTTTTCCTCTGCCATGGCGGGCCGATTAACACGCCCGAGGACGCCGCTCGCGTCATGGGCGCCACCGACTGCGTCGGCTTCGTCGGCGCCAGCAGCCTCGAACGCATGGGCGTGGAGGAATCGCTCACGGGCCTGACGCGGAAATTCAAGGCCCTGAAAATTAAAAAGTAGCGAGTAGCGGGTAGTGAGCAGCGAGCATCTCGCTGACCCCGCTTGCATCTTCTCGCTACCCGCTGCTCGCTCCTCGCTACTTCAGCATGACCCCTGCCGAAAACCGCTTCATCCAGCTCGCCGACGCCGCCCGCGAGCCGAATGCGTGGACCAACAACGAGTGGCTCTGCCGGCCCGATCTCGTGGCCGCGGACAAGCTCCTGCTCGTCCGCGCCAACATGGATCCGATGCACTGTCATCCGTTCCATTTCCACCCGCACCGCGAGGAGATCATCTACGTGATCTACGGCCGCGCCGAGCAGTGGGTGGGCAACGAGTACCGCATCCTGCGTCCCGGCGAGATGGCGCACATCCCCGCCGGCACCGTGCACGCGACCTACAATCCCCACCCGGAGCCGCTGGTGTTCCTGGCCATCCTTTCCCCCGCGAAGCTCCCCGACGCTCTCGCTGCCGTGCCCGATCCCACCGACGTCTCCACCCAGGAACCCTGGGCGAGCCTCCGGAAAAACCTCCCCGTCTGTCGCACCCGCTTCTGATTTCTCCTGGGAGCGCGGGCGTCCCCGCCCGCATCCTAGATCCTGCGGGCGAGGACGCCCGCGCTCCCACTCCAACCCCTCCCCCTATGAAACGCCTTCTCCTCGCGTTCCTCGTCCCGCTGCTCGCGCTCGCTTCCCTCGCGTCCGCCGCCGACACGCCGCTGCGCGTCTTCATCCGCTCCGGCCCGAAATCGCACGGCCCCGGCCAGCATGATCATCCGCGCTTCCTGGGCGAGTGGACGCAACTGCTCAACGAACGCGGTGCCCGCGCCACGGGCGGCGACGCATTTCCCACCGCGGCGCAGCTCGCGGAGACCGATGTCCTGGTCATCCACGCGCAGGAAGGCGGCAACATCCCCGACGCGGCCGACCGCGCCAACCTCGATGCCTTTCTCAAACGCGGCGGCGGCCTCGTTGTCCTTCATGCCGCCGCCGTCTCGCGCGACCCCGAGTGGTACAAGACGATCATCGGCGGCTCCTGGCGCCAGGGCACGACCAAGTGGCTCGAGGCGCCGATGCACCTCTACTTCTCCGACCGCAGCCATCCGATCACGACCGGCGCCTCCAACTGGGCGATGGAGGACGAGATCTACTACGACATGGACATGCGCGAGGACATCCACGTGCTCGCCGCCGCCTACACCCCGAAGGCTTACGATACCGGCGGCCGCGGCAACAAGGAGGCCCAGGCCCGCGCCGCCGAGGCCGTCGCCAAGCGCAAGGGCGTGAACATCTACGACGTCCAGCCGCAGATGTGGACCTACGAACGCACGATCGCCGGCGCCGCCAGGCCCTACCGCGCGTTCGTCTCCCTGCCCGGGCACCGCTACGAGAATTTCAACCGTCCGAACTACCGCGCCATCCTGTTGCGCGGCATCGCGTGGGCCGGCCAGCGCGCCAACGTCGACGTGCTCTGCCGCGCCGACGAACTCGGCGACGCGCTGCGCTACCCCGAGGGCGGCCCGACGCATCCGGCCAAGGCCGCCGCGAAGATCGAGGTGCACCCCGAGTTCAATCTCTCCCTCGTCGCCGCCGAACCGCTGATCAACAAGGTCATGAACCTCGACTGGGACGAGCGCGGCCGCCTCTGGGTGTGCGAGACGCCCGAGTACCCGAACGGCCGCAAGGTGCCCAACGTCACGCCGTGGAAGGAAAGCGGTTCCCTCAACCCGTTCCGCACCGAGCGCGAGCCCGAGGACCGCATTTCGATCCTCACCGACACCAACGGCGACGGGATCATGGACAAGCGGCACGTGTTCGCTGACAAGCTCGAGCTGGTCACGAGTTTCGTGTTCTACAAGCGCGGCGTGATCGCCGCGACCGCGCCCGACATCTGGTTCCTCGAGGACACCAACGGGGATGACGTCGCCGACAAGCGCACGAAGCTCTACACCGGCCTCGGCACCCGCGACACCCACGCCGTCATCAACAACCTTCGCTGGGGCCTCGACGGCTGGATCTACGCCACCCACGGCTACAGCAGTGGGGAAGTGACCTCGGCCGACGGCGCGAGGAAATTCGGCACCGGCGGCAGCGGCGTCGTGCGCTTCAAGCCCGACGGCTCCGCGTTCGAGCAGTACAGCAGCCGCAACGGCAACACCTGGGGCCTCGAGACGACCTGGGACGGCCAGATCTTCTGGACGCAGCCGACGAGCGGCACCGTGTTTTTCCACTCGCTCCTGCCCGAGAGCGTGCTCGCGAAGGCCAAGCTGCCCGGCACCACCGCGTGGAAGGGCATGATCTCCAACCAGCGCACCTTCCCCGCCATGGAGTGGCCCGAGCAGGCGTACGTGCAGATCGACCAGGTCGGCCGCTTCACCGCTGCCGCCGGCTGCGCGATCTACGAGGGCGGCGCCTGGCCCGCGAAGTGGAACTACAGCTACTTCACCAGCGAGTGCACGCTGAACATCGTGCACCACCAGTTCGTGCAGCCGCAGGGCATCAGCTACGACACCGCGCGCGAATCCGGCCGCGAGGAAACGGAGTTCATCCGCAGCACCGACCTCTGGTTCCGGCCGATCGAGACGCGCATCGGGCCCGATGGCGCGCTCTACCTGGTCGATTTCTACAACCAGGCCGTCATCCACAACGACACTCGCGGACCGCAGCACGGGCCGGCCAACGCCGCGGTCCGTCCGGATCGCGACCACTACTTCGCCCGCATCTGGAAGGTGCAGCACAAGGAGGCGAAGCGCCTCGAGGTGCCGAAGCTCGACCGCACCAACCTCGCCGCACTCGTCCGCGCGATCGAGACCAGCCCCAACGCGCACGTGAAGAAGACCGCCTGGCGGCTCGCGCAGGAGAACCACGGCGCCGCCGGCGCCAGGGCGCTCGCGGGGATCCAGCGTCCGCCCATCGGCAGCAAGGTCGAACAGCGCTACGCCGCCGCGCGCGCGGCCGGTACGCCGGCGCAGCGGCAGGCGATTCTCGATGAGTTCTCGCGGGCGACCGATGACTGGACGCGCTCCGCGCTCGCCGCCGGCGCCGCCGACCAGGCCGCCGACTACCTCGCCGAGGCGCTCAACAGCCCGCACGGCGCCGCCCTCGGCAGCTTCGTGGCCGCCGTCTCGCCCGCGGTCGCCCCGGCCGGCGCCAGCCGCCTCGTGCAGGCGTGCGCCGCGCGGCCCGGCCCGCTCGCCGCCAGCATCGTCCGCGGCCTCGGCGTCCGCACCGACCTGCCGGCCCCCGATACCGCGGCGCAGGCGGCCCTGAGCACCCTGATCCAGAATCCGGATACCGCCGCCGCCGCGCTGCTGCTCGCCGCCAAGTGGGACACGTCGCCGGCGCGCGCCACGTCGCTCGCCGACGCCGCCCGCCGCGCGCACGCCGTGCTCGCCGATCCTTCCGCCCCCGATGCCCGGCGCGCGGAGAACGCCGCGGCGCTGCTCGCGCTGCCGGCCGAACGCGCCGCCGCCCTGAAGAAGATCGGTGACCTGCTCGCCGACGGGAAGTCGTCCGATGCGCTCCGCACTCCGCTCCTCATCACGGTCGGCGAGCTTCCCCCCGCGGAATCCGCCGGCCTGCTCATCGACGCCTACGTCCGCAGCCGCTCCGGCGCGGTGTTCGAGCAGTTGTTGAAGCGTCCGGAAACGGCGCTGGCGCTGCTCGCCGCGGTGAAGAGTGGACGCGTTTCGTTCGCCGACCTCGGCACCGCCAACATCGACCGGCTGCGCACCCATCCGATCCGCCGCGTCACCAACGAAGCGGCCGTGGTCCTTGCCGCCGCCGGCGCCCCGTCGAAGGAGAAGCAGGCGCTGATCGAGCAGCTCCTGCCCGAGGTCCAGAAGCCCGGCGACGTCGCCAACGGCAAGATGCTCTTCGTCGGCGCCTGCGCCATCTGCCACAAGTTCGGCGATGTCGGCATCCGTGACGTCGGCCCGCCGCTCGCCGGCATCGGTGCGCACGGTCCCGCCGAGCTGCTCGCGCACATCCTGGATCCCAACCGGCAGGTGGAGCCGAATTACACGCAGTGGAACGTCACGACGAAGAAGGGCGAGACCTTCGTCGGCGTGATCGCCAGCGAGAACAACGCGACGCTCACCCTGCGCAATCAGGGCGGAGACACCGAGATCAAGAAGGACGACATCGCCACCCGCGACAACACGCGCCGCTCGCTGATGCCGGAGGGCTTCGAGGGCCTCGGCGCCGCGGGCCTGCGCGACCTGATCGCCTACATGGCCAGCGCCGCCAAGGCCGACGCCACCGGCGCGGCGGCGCCGCGCACCACGTCCGCCCCGGCCGCGCCCGCCGCGCCGGTGGCGGGCAAGAAGAAGAAGGCCGAGCCCATCCCGACCTCGGGTCCGAAGGAAGGCGGGCGCAACGACGCGCCGCTTCCGGCCGTGACCCCGATCACCTGGGAAGCGGGCAAGACGCGCGTGCTCATCATCACCGGGGGCAGTTCGCACAAGTTCGCCGAGTTCTTCAGCAAGACGGACAGCGCCACGCTCAAGGCCGCGGGCTACTCCGTGAACGCCACCGAGGACCGCGACCAGGCGGCGGCGGCGCTGGCCGAGGCCGACGTCGCCGTGATCAGCGTGAACCGGATGTTCTTCGACACGCCCGCCTACCGGAAGGCGGTCTTCGACTTCGCCGCGCGCGGCAAGGGTCTCGTCATGCTGCATCCAGGAACCTGGTACGCCTTCCCCTACTGGCCCGAGCTCAACGCGAAGATCGTCGGCGGCGGCTCCCGCGGCCACGACAAGCTCGGCGCCTACAAGGTCAACGCCGTGAAGCCCGGCCACCCGATCATGCAGGGCGTGCCCGCCAGCTTCGACGTGATCGACGAACTCTACTACATGAACGCCGAGCCGGACAAGATCCCGCCCGGCACCGCGCCGATCGAGGTGCTCGCGGAGTCGTCGCCGTCGCAGCGTTTCAACAAGCCGCACCCGGTGATCTGGACCACGAAGCACGAGCGCGCCCGCATCGTCGGCTTCACGCTCGGCCACGACGAACGCGTGCACGATCATCCCGCGTACCGGACGCTGCTCGCGAATGCGGTGAAGTGGGCGAGCGGGAAGAACTAGACCAGGCGAAGCGCTAAGACGCGAAGGGAGCAAAAGATTCGCCAAGAGACCATGAGTCGACTGGGCCGGACTCATGCAACTGAGGTGGAGCCCCCTGTCCTCAGGCGGCTGAGGTGCGACGGACCGGTTCGCAGCGGCTTGAGGACAAGCCGCTCCACCTTTCAATGCGGCCGTTCTCATGGCTGATTCGAAAGCCAACGGCATGAGTCCGGCTGAGGGTCGATCGCTCCTTGCACGGATGACGTCAACGCCAGTCAGGGTCTGGCGCAGACGCGTGCTCGCGAACCTTCGCTCCCCTTGGCGTCTTAGCGCTTCGACTTTCCCCCATGCCCACCATCGCCGTCCTCGGAACGTTCGACACCAAGGGAGCTGAACACGCCTTCGTCGCCGACGCCCTGCGCCGGCAGGGTTTCAGCACGCTGTTGATCGACGTCGGCAGCCTCGGCACGCCGGCGCTCACGCCGGACATCACGTCCGCCACGGTCGCCGCCGAGGAACCGGATCACGCCGCCGTGCTCGCGCGCCAGGACCGCGGCGAGTGCGTCACGCTGATGGGCCGCGCCGCTGCGAAACTCGTCGCCCGGCTCGCCGCGGAAAACCGCATCCACGGCATCGTCTCGCTCGGCGGCGGCGGCGGCACGGCGATCGCCACCGCGGCGATGCGCGCGCTGCCGATCGGCTTTCCCAAGCTGATGGTGTCGACCCTCGCGAGCGGCCAGACGGCGCACTACGTCGGCACCACCGACATCACGATGATGCCCGCGATCGTCGACGTGTCCGGCCTCAACCGCGTCTCGCGCGCCATCTTCGACAATGCCGCGGGCGCCATCGCTGGCATGGTCACCGCCGCCCAGGCCCGCCGGCGCGCGCCCGCGTCCGACAAGCCGCTGATCGTCGCGAGCATGTTCGGTAACACCACGCCGTGCGTGACGGAGGCGAAGAAGATCCTCGAGGCCGCCGGCTACGAGGTGCTCGTCTTCGCGGCCACCGGTGCCGGCGGACGCGCCATGGAGTCGTTGATCGCGAGCGGCATGGTCGCCGGCGTGCTCGACGTCACCACGACCGAATGGGCCGACGAACTGGTCGGCGGCGTGCTCACCGCCGGGCCCGACCGCCTCGACGCCGCCGCGAAAGCCGGCGTGCCTGCGATCGTCGCGCCCGGCTGCCTCGACATGGTGAACTTCGGCGAGCGCGCCACCGTGCCCGCGAAGTTCGCCGGGCGGACGTTTTACCAGCACAACCCGCAGGTGACGCTGATGCGCACGACGCCGGCCGAGAACGCCGAGCTTGGCCGGATCATCGCCGAGAAACTCAACCGGTACACCGCGCCCGTGACCGTGCTGCTGCCGCGGCAGGCCATCAGCGTGATCAGCGCCCCCGGCCAGCCGTTCCACGATCCGGCCGCGGACGCGGCATTGTTCACCGCCCTCCGCACCCACCTGCGACCCGGCATCGCCGTGGTCGAGCTCGATGCGACGATCAACGATCCGGCCTTCGCCCGCGCCTGCGCCGAGGCGCTGCTCGGGCATCTCGGCTGAGCCCGCGATGGGGCGGTGGAGCCGCGTGTCCCCGGGGCGGCTGACGTTCGATGGGTGCCTCCGCAGCGGCTTGAGCACAAGCGCTCCACCTTGCAGCGCGGCGCTCCGAAGTTCGGTTCTTGGTCGTTCGGGACGTAATGGCCGCTCAGCGGGGAGGGCGCTGGGTGAGAAAGACAAACGCGCCGAGCTTGCTCGCGGTGAGCACATCGGGAGCCCCGTCGCGATTGACGTCGACCGCCTCGACCTGGGTGCCGAGCGCGGACGCGTCGTCGATCAGGTGCGGCACGTAGCGCGCGCCGCCGGGCGCGGCCGGGTCGCGCACGAGTTGAAACCAGTAGTTCACCGGCGTCCCCATCGGTTCGACGTCGCCCTTCGGGCCGTGCGCCCAGCGGCGCTTGCCGGTGACGACATCCTTCAGTCCGTCGCCGTCCAGGTCGGCCAGCGTGAGGGCGTGGGGCTGCGAGAACGCGACGCCGAACTGCTTCTCCTCCTCGCGCGTGCCCATCATCCGGTGCTCCTTGAACGTGATCGCGCCGGCGGCGGGCCGCACCTGCTCGAACCACGACAGGCCCCAGCCGTGCGCATTCTTGGCGGTGATGATGTCGTTCCGGCCATCGCCGTTGACGTCCATAACGAGGATTTGCGCGCCGCCGCGATCGTCGCTGAGCACGAACGGGTGCTTCTTCCAGAGCGTGCCTGGCGGCGACCCCGCCGGAGGCTGCTGCCACCAGCCTTCGTTGAGCACGAGATCGAGCCGGCCGTCGCCATCGATGTCGCCGACGCCCTCGCCGTGGTAGTAGTGATTGAACTCCGCCTTCTCCGTCACCGGCACGAAACGCCAGGGTCGCTCGGGAGCGGACCAGTCGGGCGTGTACCAGCCCCACTGCTTCTGCTTGTGCGCCGCCTCCGTCCCGGAGATGGCGAGGATCTCCGGACGCCCGTCGCCGTCGATGTCGAGAAACTGAGGCGCCTCGCCGAACACCCGCGGCGAGACGAGATGGCGTTTCCAGTTTCCCGGCGCGGTGACCGCGCCCTTGCCGGGGTTCTGGTACCAGTACGCCTCGTGAAACAACACGCGGCCGAGCACGAGGATGTCGGGCCAGCCGTCGCCGTTGAAGTCGTGGATGAACGAGAACATCGAGTTGCTCGGCTTCTCCTCCACGGGCTGAGGCACCATCGGGTAGAACTCGTGCTTGGTGCGAAAATCCGGACCGGCGTACCAGTACGGCCCCGCGACGATGTCGACGTGCCCGTCGCGGTCCAGGTCGGCGGCATTGATGCCGTCGCAGAGATACTGGTCCGTGAGGACGATCTTCTGGAACGAAACCGGGGCGGCCGCGCGGGCGGCAGGAGCGGAAAAGCCGGGCGCGGCGGATGCGGCGAGCGCGGCGACGAGGAAGGCGGGGAAGGGCGGTTTCATGGGTGGAAAGACGGGAGGCGGGAGAGGGTTGGGCTTAACGGTTCACGTGCGTAGTGGCGGAAGCGCGGCGCGATCTGCGCCGCATGCTCGTCGCCGCGAGGCAAGAGCAGACGATAGCGCAACCGCAACTCGCCGCCGGCGTAAGGCTCTCGGCCAGCGCGGCCCGGTTGAGGCCAAGGGCGACATTGGCGTGGGCAGCGCGCGACGATCTCCGCAGCCGTCGCGGGCTTGCCGCCGGCCAATCAAGCCAAGGGATGGGGCCGCGGGAGGAGGAGCGGGGTCTCTCATGTCCGGGCGCACCGTAGACGGTGGCGCCGCCGTGTCGACCGTCTCGAAGCCGCCGACCCGCCGCGGATTTCCCGCCGCTTCGCATTGCCTTCCCGCGGGGGTGGCGTTCGCTGTCACCCTGCGCGCCAGGCGCGTTGCTCTGTCAGGCTTGTTCAACCTTTCCACGCATACCAAGCACATGAATCCAACCTGCCACCCCACCGCCCCCCGGTTTCTGCTGCGGCTGCTGCCGCGGCTTCTTCTGCTCTGCCTCCTCGGCGGTGCCGCCGCCTTCGGTCAGACGACCGGCACGGTGTCCGGCGTCGTTTCCGACAAGACCACGGGCGGTTTTCTGGTGGGCGCCGACATCCGCGTGGCCGGCACGGACCTGAGCACGGCCACGGCCCGTGACGGCTCCTTCACCCTGGTGAATGTGCCGGCGGGCGCCCAGACGCTCGAGGTCAGCTACGTCGGACGCCGGACCAAGACCGTGCCGGTGAACGTCTCCGCCAACGCGCCCACGCGGGCCGACATCGACCTCACGGAAAGCGACGTGCTCGTCATGGCCGCCGTCACGGTCGAGTCCGTGCGCGAGGGCCAGTCCCGCGCCATCAACCAGCAGCGCACGAGCAACACGGTGATGAACGTCATCTCCTCCGACGCCATCGGCAACCTGCCCGACACCACGGTGGGCGATGCGCTGGCGCGGCTGCCGGGCGTGAGTGTCGTCCTCGACGGCCGCTCCGCGTTCGCCTCGATCCGCGGCGCCGAGGCCAAGTTCAACTCGATCACGCTCGACGGCTCGCACGTCAGCTTCCCGGCGCCGGACGGCGTCTTCACGACCGCCGGCCAGGAAACGCGCGCCGTGGACCTGAGCACGATCCCGTCCGACATGATCGGCAGCATCGAGGTCGTGAAGGCGCTGCCGGCGGACCGCGACGCCGACGCCTTCGGCGGACAGGTGAACCTTGTCACCCGCAGCGCGTTCGACCTGCCTGGCCGCACCATCAACGGCCGCGCGGAATACCGCTACAACAGCCTGCGCGAGGACGACGGCATGGCGTTCAGCTTCAATTACAGCGACGTCGTGAATGCGGCCCGCACGCTCGGTGTCACCGCGACGGTGTCGTACTCCGACGAGAAATACGGCCAGCAGGACTACGAGATCGCCTACTTCGACAAGTCGATCGCCCCGGTGAACACGATCGCCGGCATCACCAACCAGGCCATCTCGGAGTGGGATACCCGTTACCGCGACATCGAGAAGGAGAGCCTCGGCGGCAGCCTCAACTTCGACTACCGCCCGGCCAACAGCCCCTCGCAGTACTACCTGAAGCTTTTCCACAATGGCTCGGACACCTGGTCGCAGCGCTGGCGGCTGCGCGAGCGCGGGTTCACCGCGTTCAATGCCGCCTCCACCGACCTGCGGGCCTCCGGCGCGGAGGCGCGGATCACGCGCCGCTTCGACTCCACCATGACGGAGCGCACCAACAACCGCGTCGCCGCCGGCGGCAAGACCCGGGTGGGAGAGGGCACGCTGCACTACGAGGCCAACTACGGCGAGGCCGAGATGAACGCCCGCTCGCGCCGCTACCAGTTCGAGACCGGCTCCTCCGCCTTGCGCCGCACCATCGACTGGGTCATCGACCGGTCGGATCCGCTCTACCCGGTCGTCACCCTGACCCAGCGGGCCACCGGCGAGAACGCGCTCTTCCGCACGCAGGACCTGGCGCTCAACCAGCTTCGCTTCCAGAAAGTGGATGGAACCGACGAGGATCTCGTCGCCAAGCTCGACTATGAATTCAACCAGAGCGTCGGCACCCTGCCGGTCGCCTGGAAGGTCGGCGCGAAGTATCGCGGGAAGGATCGTTCGCTCGACGGCTCGCTGGACGACTATGCCTCGACCGGCGCCGCGCCGCTGCAGAGCGCCTTTCCCACCGCCTTCGAACCCCGCGGCCTCTTCGAGGGCCGCAAGGCGACGCTCGGGCCCTTCCCGAGCATCGACGCCGTGTTCGGTCCCATCACTTCCAATCCGGGCGGCTTCACCGTGGTGCCGGGCGACGAATCCACCATCGTCGCCATCTCGCGCTACACCGCCTCCGAGGACATCACGTCGGCCTACGCCATGGGCACGGCGCAGTTCGGCAAGCTTCAGGCCATCGCCGGGCTGCGCTTCGAGCAGACCGAGGTCGATTACACGTACCGCCCCACCGCCAACACGCGCGCGTCGGGCAGCTCGTCCTACGACAATCTCTTCCCGTCGCTGCTCTTCAACTACCGCTTCAACCGCGACCTCGTGCTGCGCGCCGCGTGGACCAACACGCTCACCCGGCCCGATTACGGCGACCTCATCCCGTACGAGTCGTCGCTCGACCCGGAGGGCGTGCTCAACCTCGACAGCGGCGCGCTGGCGAAGGTGTTTCGCGGCAACCCCAACCTGAAGGCGCAGAAGTCGTCGAACTTCGACGTCTCGCTCGAGTGGTACTTCCAGCCCACCGGCATGCTCTCGGTCTCGGTGTTCAAGAAGGACATCAGCGACTTCATCTACAAGAGCGTCACCACCGAGTCGCGTCCGCCGATCATCGTCGCCCTCTACGAGAACCGCAACGGCGGCAATCAGGACATCACCGGCACCGAACTGAGCTGGACGCAGTCGCTGGCGCGGCTGCCGGCGCCGTTCGACGGTTTCGGCTTCAGCGTCAACGCCACCTTCATCGACGGCGAGTCGACCTTCCCGACGTTCAACGTCACGACCGGCGCGCGCGGCACGCGCACCGAGGACTTCATCCCGCTCCAGCCGAAGCGCGTCTACAATGCGCAGCTCTATTGGGAGAAGTACGGCATCACGGCGCGCGTGGCCATGAACTACATCGACGAATACGTCCGCGAGGTCGGCGGACTCGCGGGTGCCGTGACCAACAACGACGCCACCCGCTGGGACGCCCAGATCTCGTACCGGATCAACCGGAACTTCACGGTGTTCGCCGAGGGCAAGAACCTGGGCGAGGAACTGAAGCGCTGGTACAACACCACGCCCAACCGGCCCGAGGAACTCGAGTATTCCGGCTGGAACGGCGCCGCCGGCGTGCGCTTCCGGTTCTAAGCAGCGTGAACACGAGGTGGAGCGGCCTGTCCTCAGGCCGCTTTTTCTTGCCTGGGAGCGCGGCCGTCCCCGGCCGCATTGTTCCTGCTGCGGACAGGCCGCGCCCCCTTTTCCTGTTCCTGGCCCTGACGGCGATCATCCCGCTGACGCGGGCGGATCCGCTCGTCATCGCTGCCGGCAACGCCGCCGACGAACCCACCCGACTCGCGCACCTCCGCACGCTCGCGACGCGCACGGAACCGGCGCTCGACGCCGTCACCCGCGCCGAACTCGACGCGCTGCTGCCCGTCGTCACCGCCTGGGTGGAAGGCCGCGCGCGCGCCGCCGCGGAGATCGCCGCCGGGCGGGGCGAGGCGCACCGGTACCTGCACGGCTTCTTCAACAACGCGACCCGCCCCTTCGAGCCGGCCTTTCCCACTCCGCCGCGCGCCGCCTCGCCGCTGTATCCGCTCTGGGCGTACTACCGGGCGCGCTTCCTCGCCTGGTACCTGATCGAGCATTCGGAAGTGAGCCGCGTGCCGGAGCGCCGCCGGCTCTTTCTCGCCGAGGCCGAACGCTGCTTCGATCTCGCCCGGGCCGCGTTCCCCGGGAATCCCGTGCTCCGAATCTACGCCGGCGAACATCTGCCCGCGTCCGACCTTTCCGCGCCCGACGCCCGCGCCCCGGCCTGGGCCAATCACCAGCGCCGCGCGCTCGAGCAGCTGCACCGGATCATCCGCTGGTGGATCGAGGAGCGGCAGCTCGCGAACGGCGAGTTCGGCGGCAACTGGGGCGACGACGTCGAGATGTGGCGCTGGTGGGCCGCCATCCTGATCGGCTTCGACGACCCCGTCGTGACTGCCGCGCAGGAGCTACTCGCCCGCGGCAACCTTTCCCGACCCGGCCTGGCCGCGGGCTACACGAATAATCTGACCGACGTCGAGCACACGGCCGAGGAAACGGCCGACACGCTGACGCCGATGCTGCATGCGGCGCCCCAAAGCTCCGAGTGGAGCCGGCGCACCCACCGGTTGCTCCAGCTGGCCGACGCCACGTGGTGGGGCGAGAACCGGCGCGGCGGCTGGCAGTTCAAGCACATCGATTTCAACCACGAGAGGATTGGGCCCGACGCCGGCCGCGCCTACGACACCGGTTACCACGTGCGCGTGCTGCAACCGGTCCTGCTCCTCTGGCAGCGTACGGGCGACCCGGCGCTCGGGGCGCCGCTGACGCGCTGGCTGGGCACGTGGGCGGAGGCGGCGCAGGGTACCGACAACGGCAAGCCGGCGGGAATCGTGCCCGCGGCCCTGCACTGGCCATCGGGCCGCGTCGGCGGGGCGACCCGCGGGTGGATCGGCCCGGACCTTGGCCGCGATCCCATGCTCGACCTCTACTCGTGGCCAGGCTTTCCCGTCACCGCCATGACGTCCGCCCTCCTGCAGGCGCATGTGCAGACGGGTGAGGCGCGGTTCCTCCAGCCGCTGCAGCAGATGGCGGAACTCCGGCGGGCCCATCTCGCCGTGGGCGACCCCGACGGCGCACCCGGCTCCGCGGCCTGGGCGGCGCACCGGCTGCCGGCCGTCATCAACGACGCACTGGCGAAATGGCGCCAGCTGACCGGCGATTCCCGTTACGACGATCTCCTGCGGGCAGACGCCGGTGGCTACGTGCGTTTTCTCCTGGGCGGCGACGAGGAGGCACTCACGCGGGCGCTGGAGACGACCGCCCGAACGCTCAGTGTCAGCTGGCCGATGTACACGTCCGAGGTCCGCTTCACCGACCGCGTGCTCTCGTTTCCCCAGGCGTGGCCGCGCGCGGCGGCGAGCGGACTCGATCGCATCGATCCGGCGCTGCTTTACTCCACCGTGACGGGCGATCCGGGCCGGGTGGAAACGTATCCACTGAATGGCGCCCGGTGGCACACGCTGCCGCGCGATCTCGCTGTGCGCGTCGCCGTCAACCGCCGCGACCGTTTCGCCGCCGATCTTTTTCACTTCGGTGGCGCAACCCGGGACATGGGCGTGAGCCTGCTCACCCTCGCGCCGGGGCGCTGGACATGGCGGGTGACCACGGCCGACGGACGCGTGGCGGCAGAGGGCACCCGCACGACCGATGGAACCCAGCGGCGGCTGGAGTTCACCCTCCCAGCGCGCGTGACTTGCCGACTCGAGGTCGAGCTGACGAAGTAGTCTCCGCTGGGAGCGCGGCCGTCCCCGGCCGCATTTCCGGCCCGGCGGCCGGGGACGGCCGCGCTCCCATGGCATTGCACTCCCCATGCCGCACTTCGACGCCCTCTTCCTCGGCACCGGCCACAATGCGCTGGTCGCGCAAGCCTACCTGGCACGCTCCGGACTGCGCACGCTGGCGCTCGACCGCGCGGCCGAACCGGGCGGCGGGCTGCGCACGGAGTCGAATCCGCGGTTCCCCGGAGTCGTTCACCACCCGCACTCGTTCTTTCACCGCGCCATCACCCGCATGCCGTGGTTCCGCGATCTCGAACTGGAGCGGCATGGCGTCCGCTACCTGCAGCCGGAGCTCAACGTCGCGATGCTGTTGCGCGACGGCCGGGCGCTCGAGTGGTGGACGGATCTCGAGCGCACGGTGGCGTCGTTCGCGCAGTTCTCGGCCCGCGACGCCGGGGCGCTCCGCCGCTGGACGGAAGAGTTCCGTCCGATCGTCGAGCATATCCTGATTCCGGAGTCGCAGTGCCCGCCGCTCGAACCCGGGCACCGCCGGAGGCTGCTGGAACGGAGCGCGCTGGGCCGCCGCCTGCTCGAAGTGTCGGCACTCTCGCCGCTCGAATTCGTCACGCGGGAGTTCGAACACGACGCGGTCCGCGCCGGCCTGCTCTTCTTCAACGGCCTGCGCGAGGTCGATCTGCGGCTGCCGGGCTTCGGTCACGCCATTCCGGCGCTGCTCGCGTCGCCAGCGAAGGCGCAGCTGTGCATCGGCGGTTCCGGTAACCTCGCCCGCGGGCTCGTGGCCGCCGTGACGGCCCACGGCGGCGAGGTGCGGTGCGGCGTGAACCTCCGCCGAATCGTGCTGCGGCACGGTCGCGCCGCTGGAGTCGAACTCGACAGCGGCGAAACCCTCACGGCGGACGCCGTCGTTTCCGGCCTGAACCCACAGCAGACGTTTCTCGACCTGCTGCCCACGAGCGAAACGGCCGCGGAGCTGCGGCGGCGCGCCGCCGGATTCGAGTACAACCTGCTCGCGCCATTGTTCGCGTTGAACGTCGCCCTCTCGGAACCGCCGCGCTGGGCGGCCTCGACGTGGCGCGCGGAGCTCGAGCAGGCGTTCATGTTCATCGTCGGCCTCGAACGGTTCGGGCAGTTCCACGATATCGTGGCGGCGCACGAGCGGGGGGATATCCCGGCGACCGTGGCGTGGGGGGCGTGCCCGACGCGCTTCGACCCGACGCAGGCGCCGCCGGGAAGACACGTCGCGTTCCTCTGGGAGAAGCTACCGTACGCGCTGCGCGGGCACGCGGTCAACTGGGACGCCGAGCGCGAGGCGCACGGCCGCCGGCTGCTCGAGACGTGGACGGCGTTTGCGCCCAACCTGAGGGACGCGGTGCTCGACGCCTACGCGCGGTCACCCCTCGACATCGAGCGGACGCTGCCGAACATGCGCGGCGGCGATCTGCTGGTGGGCTCGTTTGCGAACGGCCAGGTCGGGTGGAACCGGCCGTTTGCCGGGGCGGGCACCTACCGGACGCCGGTGCCGGGGCTTTATCTGTGCGGCGGCTCGACGCACCCGGGCGGCAACGTCACCGGCCTTTGCGGCTACAACGCGGCACGCGTGATCGTCACGGATGCGGGGAAGTGCGTGTGGTGGCGGCCGCCGGAGATCGAAGCTGTGCTCGAAAGTTTGGCGTGAGCGGCGATTTCGCCGGAGGCAGCGAGGGGCACAGCGGCCAGGCCGGAGGGCGGCCCACGGACCACTCGGATCACCCGGAAACGACGGAACGCTTCCGTATGATGCGTGTGTTCCGTGGGCAGGATTTCTCAGCCGGACTCATGCCGTTGGACTTCAAATCAGCCCTGAGAACGGCCGCACGGAAAGGTGGA
>CALFZM010000088.1 GCA_937952235.1 uncultured Opitutia bacterium
GGCTTGATGCCCGGCCGCCGCTCCGCGCATGGTGGGGTTCAACCCTGCGCTTCCTTCATGACGATCCGACGATTCTTCTCCCTGCGTGCGGCCGTGGCCGCGCTGTTTGCCTCGTTCCTCGCGTGCGCCGCCGTCGCGGCGATCCCGGGGGTTAAGATGCCGGGCAACGACGGCAAGCTGCGCATCATCGCGTTCGGCGCCCATCCCGACGACTGCGAGATCCAGGCCGGCGGCTCCGGGGCCCTGTGGGCCCGGCAGGGGCACCACGTGCTCTTCGTGTCGGTCACCAACGGCGACATCGGCCACTGGCGCGAAGCGGGCGGCCCGCTCGCGCTGCGCCGCAAGGCCGAGGTCGAGGCGGCGCACAAGATCCTCGGCATCCAGGGCGTGATCCTGGACATCCATGATGGCGAACTCGAGCCGACGCTCGAGAACCGCCGGAAGATCACCCGTCTGATCCGGGAGTGGAACGCCGACATCGTCCTTTCCCCGCGGCCCAACGACTACCATCCCGATCACCGCTACACCGGGGTGCTGGTGCAGGATGCGGCGTACATGGTGACCGTGCCGTTCTTCTGCCCGGACACGCCCGCCATGAAGAAGAACCCCGTCTTCATGTACTACAACGACCGGTTCCAGAAGCCTGCGCCCTCCCAGCCCGACATCCTCATCTCGATCGACGCCGTCGTGGACAAGAAGCTCGACGCGCTCGGCGTCATGATCTCGCAGTTCGCGGAGGGCGGAGCCAACGGCAACGCCTCGCTCTATCCCGCCGATCCCGCCGGCCAGAAAGCCCGGCAGCAGCAGGTCCGCGCCAATTTCTCCCGCCGCTTCCAGGCCACCACGGCCCGTTTCCAGAAACAACTCGCCGAGTGGTACCCGGGAGAAGCGGGCAAGGCGGTGAAGCACTCGGAGGCCTTTGAAATCTGCGAATACGGCAGCCAGCCGGACAAGGCGGAGCTGCGGAAACTGTTTCCCTTTTTCCAATGATTGCCTTGCCGCCTTGCGCTTGAGGCCGGGCCTGCAACCTTGAGGGCGTTCCTCGTTCCACCGCCATGTCCGCCCTCCGCCTCCTGCTCACCGGTTTGTTTGCCGCGATCGCGCTGGTGGCGGGGCTGTTTATCGCGGCGGTCGGCCTGATCGCGATGGGCATCGGGCGGCTCCTGGGTCGCCCGGCCACACCGCGGGTGGGCGCCACGTTCACCCGGCGTCGCCCCGTCCGGCCGAAGGGTCCTGCCGGCCAGGGGGAGGTCATCGACGTGACGGCCACCGAGGTTCCGGCTGATCCGCTGCCGCGTTAAGCGCCGCGCCCATCGCGGCGCGGTGGCACAGCGCCTCCACCATGCTCGAACTCGCGACCTGGGTGATGACCCTCACGCTGATGCTCATCGGCGTGGTGGGCGTGATCGTGCCGCTCCTGCCGGGCACGACGCTGATCCTGCTGGCCGCCGTGATCCACAAGCTGATCCTCCCGGGGGACGTTTCCTGGCTGGCGATCGGGTTGATCGCCCTCTTCTGGGTTTTTTCCATCATCGCCGACTTCGGCGGCGTGATCCTCGGCACGCATTGGTTCGGCGGAAGCAAATGGGGCATGGCCGGCGCGAGCGGTGGCGCGCTCGTGGGCGTGTTCTTTTCGCTCCCCGCGCTCGTCCTGGGGACAATCTTCGGTGCGATCGTGGCGGAAAAATTGCTCGCGAAGAAATCGGATGCCGACGCGCTCCGGTCCGGCTTTGGTGCCGCCACCGGATTCGTGCTCTCCACCCTCGCGCGGCTGGTCTGCGCCGGAGTGATGATCGGCCTCTTTATCGTCTCCGCCGTCTACCTGGCGCGCAGCGCTGGGTGAGGCAAAACGCCTATCTTCGCGCAACCATCGGTGTCGTGACGGGTCTGTCGCCCCGGAGCGTGCCCCATGGCCCGCCCCGATCCTGTCCGATTCAACCCTCCAACCGCATCACCCACCCATGAAATCCGTTCCCTCCCGCTCGCTCGCGCTCGCCGTCGTCTGCGCCGCCCTTCCGCTGTTCACCGCCTGCAACCGGCAGGAACGCGTGGAGGCCAGCGACAAGGCCAAGGACATGTACGCCACCACCAAGGACAAGGCCGCGGAGATGTACAACGACACCAAGGCCAAGACGGCGGAGATGTACGAGAAATCCCGCGCCGCGATGGCCGACCGCTGGTCCAAAATCAAGGCGTATACCTACGAGAAGCGCCAGGAGTTCACTTCCACGAGCAAAGCCCTCGAGGCCGAAATGGAAGCCCAGGTCAGCCGGCTGAAGGCGAATGTCGATCAGCAGCAGGCCAGCGCCAGCCGCAAGGCCGCGATGGAGGAGCTCAAGAATGCCGAGGCCGACTACAAGCAGAAGCTCGCCGCTCTCGGCGACGCCTCCGCGGCCACCTGGGACAGCGCCAAGAGCAGCGTCGTCGCCGCCTGGGACCGCTGGGAAGCCTCGTACCGCCGCGCGCTCGCGGATTGAGCTGAGCCTGCGCCTGACACATGCCGTCGGGGTTCACATCAGCCCTGAGAACGGCCGCACTGAATGGTGGAGCGGCTTGTCCTCAAGCCGCTGCGTTCGGGTCCGTCGGACGTCAGCCGCCTGGGGACAGGCGGCTCCACCTAGCCTGACCCGTTCCGGCTGAATGGCGGTGGCCCGGGCGCGATTGCCCTACCCGGCCTCCGCCGCCGCCCGGCGGCGCAACTGGCCGCACGCGGCGTCGATCTCGGGTCCGCGCGAGCGCCGGAAATGCGCCACCACTCCGCGCGCCCTCAACTCCGCGGCAAACGCCTCGCTGGCCGCCTCCGTGCTGCGCTCGTAGTCGCGCCCCCGGAGGCTCGTGCCCGTCGGATTGTAGCGGAGCAGGTTCACGTGCATCCGGCGTCCGCCGAGCGCGTCGGCCAGCAGCCGCGCCTGCGCCGGCGCGTCGTTCACGCCCCGCAACAGGCAATACTGGATCGTCACCGGCCGGCCGCGACGCGCCTGAAAGCGGTCCGCCGCCGCAAGGATCTCGGCGATCGCGAAACGGCGCCCCATCGGCAGCAGCTGCGCGCGGGTGGCGTCGTCCGGAGCGTGCAACGACACCGCCAGGTGCACGTTGAGTCCCGCCGCGGTGAGTTCCTCTATGCCCGGGACAATCCCGACGGTGGAAATCGTGATCTGCCGCCAGCCGAAGCCTCCCACGCGGTTGTCCGCGATCCGCTCTACCGCGGCGAGCACCGCCGGCAGGTTCAGCATCGGTTCGCCCATGCCCATGAACACCAGGGTCTGCAACCGCCGGCCCGCGGCCGCGGCCTCCCGGCGCAGGGCGAGAAACTGCGCGACAATCTCTCCCGCGGACAGGTTGCGTGCGAAGCCGTCCTGCGCGGTCGCGCAGAAATCGCAACCCATCGCGCAACCCACCTGGGATGAAACGCAGCCCGCGGCGCGGTCGGCCCGATAATCGGGCATGAGCACGCTTTCGACCGTCCGGCCGTCCGCGAGGCGCAGCAGAAGTTTCACCGTGCCATCGGCCGACACCTGGCGGCTCACGATCGCCGCGCACGACGCAGCTTCACGCCACCGCGCGAGCAGGGCGTCGGGCACGCCGGGAAGGGACGCAGGCGGCACTCCGTGCGCATAGTACGCGCGCAGGATCCGGCCGGCATGCACGGGCGCATGCCCCGCGGCCGCCACACGGGCGGCGAACTCCGCCAGGGAGAAATCGGCCAGGTCTTCGGTCACCCCTCCACGACACACGGAATCCCGGCGCTGCCAAGCGCCGCCGCGCGGGCGCTTCAGGACCGCGGCGTCAGCGCCTCTCCCTCCGGGATCCGTTCCCCCGGCGGCAGCGGCTGGGCCATGCTTACCAGCGCGGCTCCCAGCAGCAGCCGCCGCTGCTCGGGCGACAACCCCGGCTCCAGCATCGCCGTCCGATAGCCGCGATAGATGACCTCCTCGCGCCCGTGGAAATCGAAGCGCTCCATCGCCAGCGAATAGGCCCGCAACAACGTCTCCCCGGTGTGCGGTTTCCCCGTCTCCGGATCGGACTGCCCGTTGGCCACCACGCCGAGTTCCGACATCACGGCGTCGTAACGCGACCGCAATGCCTCGATCCGCTCCCGCGCGTCGTCCTGGAATTCCTCCGCCGCGCGGTTGCGCGCCGCGAGGCGTTCCTCCGCGAGCCGCCGCTGGGCGCGCACGCGCTCGTCGGGCGCGGCATCCCGCGGCAACGGCGGCAGCCGCACCCGCTCCGCCGCGTGGTTCATCGCCCAGTGCATGTCGTCGAAGATGCGCGCCCGCTCGTCGCGGTAGGCCGCGATCCGGCGCAGCAGCTCGGTGGGGACATGGGGCGCCGCGCGCAGGACGGGCCGCGGCACCGCGGCCAGGCCGAGGCGGATCTCCTCGGCCAGGTCCTCGAGGTCGCGCAGCCGCGGATGCTGCCGGTCCGCGAGATCGGCGAACGCCTTTTCCCGCACGTCGGACAGCGCGCGGTCGAACTGGACGACCGCTTCGTACAGCTCCTGCTTGAGCCGGGTCTTTTCCTGGTTGTACCGGCCGATCCGGTCCACCAGGTCCGGCGGCATCCCCCCCGGCAGCCGCAGGCGGGTGAGCGCCGGCGAAAAGAACATCGCCGCCGGATCCGACCGGCGCGGGCCCGGCACGGGGCGCAGCGCCTGCGCGCGACGCCGGACTTCATGCGCGATCTCGAGCAGGAGGCCGCGCTGCTCCGGGCTGAATCCGGGCTCGAAGAACGCCGCGGCCCGGACGACCTGAAACTGTCCGTCGCGTTCGTGGTACTCGTTGGGCAGGTAGCCGCCACCCACCCGCCAAAGCCGGCGCCGGCTCCAGTGCGCGGAGAGGCGAAACCAACCGCCGCCGATGAGATCCCGGCGCAGGTCCTCGGCCTCGCGCTCGAGCACCGCGAGTTCCCGTTCCTGCTCGCGCGCCAGCGCCGCCAGCGACCGGACGCGCTCCTCCGACCCCGCGTCGTTCAGCGATACGATCCGGTCGGCGAGCGCGTTGAGCAGCCGGCCGCGATTCGCCCGGTACGCCTCCAGCCGCGCCTGCATGCCCTCGCCCACGCCTCCGCTTTTCAGGCGCGCGCCCAGCGCCGGGTAAAACCGCTCCGCCACGTACTCCGCCATTCCCTCCGGCGGCTCGTAGGCCCGATCCGGGGCACGCCCGGGCGCCGGGACAGGATCGCCATACACCGGCACTTCCGGCGGAAACCACACCACGGCCGGAGGGACGACGCCGCCGAGGTCCGTCACCGCCGCCGGCGCCCGCGCCGCCGCGAGGGCGGCGGCCAGGAGCGCGAGGACGGGGCGGACGACGGGACGTGCGGCGGGCAAGGGCACGGCGGAGAGAGAAAGTTCAGCGACGACCGCGAGCCTGACGCAAGCCGGCAGCCAAGGATACAGGGGGCGTCACCTTTGACATCCACGCCGGCGGCACGAGAGTCTGCCGATGGACACGCAGGAGCGCGAACAGTGGACCCACGCCGAGGTCGTGAGCGGGGCGCGGGCCGCCCTGCTGGGCGAGCTCGGCCTGGAAGCGACGGCGCTCGGGCGCGACTACCTCGCGCTGCCGATCGGGCCGCGCGTGCGGGTGGGCGGCGTGCGCGCCAGCCTCGCGCGGCTGGCGGTCGAGACCGTGGGCCGGAGCGGCGCGGGCATCCGCTTCGGCAGCTTCAGCGAAGTCGGCGACGAAATCGCGATCCTGCTGCCGGCGACCGTCGGGGTGCGCCCCGGCCTGGCGCTCCCGGTGCTGGCGGAGGTGACGCTGCCCTTCACCCCCTTCGTCTCCGCGGTCGCGGACCGGGGCCCCGATTCCGTCGCCACGGAGCTGCTCGCGCGGCGGCATCCGGCGGTGCGCGAGGTCGAGCGGCGGTTGCGCTCCCACCCGCCGCACTACGCGGGCTGGGACCGGCTGGCGGAAGCCGACGTCGCGCGGGCCTTTCTGCCGGACCCGCCGCGGCTCTCCGACCGGCGCGACCTGTTCCAGCGCCTGCGGGTGGCGTGCACGCATGCCGTCGACCGCTCGCTGCTGGACGGCCTGATCGAGCGCAACCCCGGGTTTCTCGACTACCTCCAGTGTTTCCCGGTCGCGCGGGCCGTGCGCCGGCGCGTCGTCGCCTGGCTGGGTCCAACCAACTCCGGGAAGACCCACCGCGCCGTGCAGGCGCTGGCGTCCGCCCCGAGCGGCATGTACCTCGGCCCGCTGCGGCTGCTCGCGCTCGAACAGCGCGAACGCCTCGCGGAACTGGGTACGCCGTGCTCGCTCGTCACCGGTGAGGAGCGCGACGATGTGTCGTCGACGCACTCCGCGCGCACGGTGGAGATGACGGATTTCTCCCGTCGCTTCGACGTCTGCGTGCTCGACGAGATGCAGCTCGCGTTCGACCGCGACCGCGGCTGGGCGTGGGTGGCGGCCTACTGCGGGGTCGCGGCGGAGACGCTGTACGTGACCGGCCCGGCGTCCTGCGAGCCGGTGATCCGCCGCCTCGCCGAGCTTTGCGGTGACGAAGTCACGGTGCACCAGCTCGAGCGCCAGGGCGCGCTGGCGTTCGAGGGCGTGCTGGACTGGCGCCGGCTGCCGCCGCGGACGGCCGTGATCGGTTTTTCGCGGGGCATGGTGCTCGAGCTGAAGGCGATGTTCGAATCCCGCGGCCAGCGCGTCGCGGTGATCTACGGCGGCCTGTCGCCCGAGGTCCGGCGCAACGAGGCGCGGCGGTTCCGCGCGGGCGAGGCGGACATCGTGTGCGCGACCGATGCGATCGGGCTGGGCCTGAACCTGCCGCTCGACCGGGTGGTTTTCTACGAGACCGACAAGTTCGACGGTGAGATCAACCGCCGGCTCGAGCCGGGCGAGCTGTTGCAGATCGCGGGGCGGGCGGGCCGCGGGCCCGGCGCCACGGGCTGGGTCGGCGCCCTGTCGGCCCGCGACGCGCGCCGAATCGAGGCCGCGCTCGCGGAGCCGCAGCGCACGCCCGCGCCGGACCGGCTGCCCGCCGCGCCGACGCCGATGCACGTGCGCGCGATCGCGGACCACCTCGGGCTCGAGCGGCTGGCGCCGATCCTGGATTTCTTCCGCACGCGGCTCACGTTCCCGGCGGGCACCTTCTTTCCCGAGGTGCAGGAGGACGTGCTCGCGGCGGCCACGCTGGTCGACACCTTCGCGCCGGCGCTGCCGGTGGAGGACCGTTACGCGCTGGCATGCGCGCCGATCGACCTCGAGGAACATCTCTTCCGGGACGTCTTCACGACCTGGCTCGAGCGGCTCAACGCCGGCGAACCGGTGGCGTTTCCGCGGCGGGTCGCGGGCGGCGGGCTCGAGGAATGGGAGGAGGCGCTCAAGCTGATCTCGGTTTACCGGTGGCTGGCGCTGAAATTTCCGGCGTCCTTCACCGATGGCGCGCGGGTGGAGCAGCTTCGGCGCGAGGCGACGGAGCAGACCCAGGCGATCCTGCGCCGCAACTGGTCGCGGCAGGGGCTGAGCCGGCGGGAGTGCGTGCGCTGCGGCCGTGCGCTGCTGCCGAGCTCGCCGCACCGGGTGTGCCGCGAGTGCCACGGCAACCCGGCCTGAACGGCCTCACGCCGCCTGGAGCGCGCCGCGCGGCGCGCCGCGGATCTCCGCGAGGAATCCTTCGACCGCGCTGCCAAGCTTCTCCGCCTGCTGGGAAAGGGCGCTTGCGGCCTCGAGCATCTGCCCGGCGGCGGAAGCGGTCTCGGCCGCGGCGCGCGTCAGATCGACGATGTTGCGCGAGACGTCCTGGCTGCCGACGGCGGCCTGCTGGACGTTCTGGCTGATCTCGCTGGTGGCGATCTGCTGCTGCTGCACCGAATGCGCGATCGTCGTGGAACTCTCGTTCATCTTCTGGATGGTGGTGCCGACGGACCGGATCACCTGGGCGGTGCCCTGCGAGGCGGTCTGGATGGCGGTGATCTGCTGGCCGATCTCCTCGGTCGCCTTGCTCGTATCCTGGGCGAGCGATTTCACCTCCGAGGCGACGACCGCGAACCCCTTGCCGGCCTCGCCCGCGCGGGCGGCCTCGATGTTGGCGTTGAGCGCGAGCAGCTTCGTCTGGCCCGCGATCTGGGCGATGAGCTTGAGGATGGAACCGATCCGCTGGCTGGCATCGATCATGCCCTGCACGCTGCTGTCCGCCTGCGCGGCCTGCTTCATCGCCTCCTCGGCGATCCGGGTGGAGCTCTGCGCCTCGCGGCCCACTTCCGTGGCGGAAGCGGTCAGTTCCTCGGTGGCGGAGGCGACCGTCTGGACGTTGGTGGAGGTCTCCTCGGAAGCCGCCGCGACGGACGTCGCGCGCTCGGTCGTGCCCCGGGCGGTCTGCGTGAGGGCCTCGGCCGTCGCCTGCATCTCGGTGGCGGAGCTCGCGACGGTCGCGACCACGCCCTGGATCTGCCGCTCGAATTCGTCCGCCAGGTGCAGCCGGCGCTTCTCGGCGTCCTGCAGCGCCCGATGCGCCCCCTGCATCTGCTCGGTGGCCCCGTTGATCTGAGAGGCCGCGTTGCGGAAGGTGCCGGGCAGGCCCCGCAGGATGACCCGACGCCAGAAGTGCTGCTTGCTCGCATGCTGGAGCGCGGCGCGCGACTCGCGCACGAAGGCGTCCGTGATGTCGAGCATGCGGTTGATCGAGAGCGCCAGTTCGAGGCACTCGCCCTGCAGGTCGTCGAAGGGAATCCGGGACTCGAGATCGCCCTCGGCGGCGGTGTCGGCCACGGCGACGGCGCGGCGCATGACCTCGCGATAGCGGGCCAGTTCACCGGAAGGGCGGGCGCGGGAAGGAGAGACTTTCTTGCTCATGGTGTGGGCGGCGGGGTTCAGACGCTGAAGGCGAATTCGCCGTAGCTCATGCCGCTCTTTTCGAGCAGCGCCTCGAGGTGGCGGCTGGCGGCGGCGATGCCGTCCTTCTTGCCGGCGTGCCGGCGCTCCTCGGCGAGCAGTTGCGCGTAGATCGGCTTGATGCGGTCCACTGCCTCGCGGTCGGGAAAGCGGCGGTTGCTGTGGTAGCCGGTGATGGTGCCCGCGGCGTTGAAGGTCGGCGTGACGTGCGCGAAGACCCAGTAGTGGTCGCCGTTGCTGGCGAGGTTGACCACGTAGGCGAAGATCTCCTCGCCCTGCTGGATGCGGCTCCACAGCAGATGAAAGATCGAACGCGGCATCTCGGGATGCCGGATGAGATTGTGCGGCTTGCCCAGCACGTCGCCCAGCCGGTAGCCGGAGATTTTCAGGAAGACGTCGTTGGCGTAGGTGATGCGGCCCTGGAGGTCGGTCTTGCTGACGATGATCTCGTCTTCGCCGAACGTGCGTTCGACGCCGGTGGGTTGGATGGAAGACATACGAAGCGGGATGGGATGGAAATGCGGGCGACCGACGGCCCGCGCCGGGACGGTGGTGGCGGAAGCGGTTCTGCCTCCCTCCCCCGGCCGCGGCGGCGCGGGCGCGTGGACTGCTTTTCCCGACTATCGTCGCAACCCCCGACGCCTGAAGAGGCGGGCCGGGCCGGCCGCCTAAGGAAATTCCTGGCGCGCCGGCGCGACCTCCAGGAGGGTCCCCGCGATGTGGCGCGGGCCGTTGGCGTGGTTGAAATAATACACCACCAGCACCCGCCGCGCGTCGAGCGCGACGGACCAGGGATAGCCAATGTCGGTCGTCCCGCCGTCCGTCCGGAGCACGATCTCGGGCGCGGTGGCGAAGTCCGTGCACTCGGCATCCAGGATCCGCGCGCGGATGCCGTAGGGCCGGTGCCGATACCCGTACACCAGCAGCACGCGGCCATCCGCGAGGCGCGTCGCCTGCAGCGGGTGCCCCTTGAAACCCATCCCCTGCCAGGGCCGGAACGTCCGCCCGCCATCGGTCGACCGCGCGATGCACGCCTGGTCATCGAAGCCCGCGGTGCGCAGGAACGCCACGAGGTCGCCGCGCGGCGTCTCGTGGATCGAGGCCTCGTTGAACGACACCTTCGGATCGACCGCCACCGGGGCGGAATAGCGCCAGGTCGCCCCACGATCGGCCGAGACGAGCAGGTGATTCGACGTCTTGCGCGGCGACACCTGGTCGTGCGCCGCGACCACCCAGAAGAGCCGCCCGTCGGCGCCCTCCGCGAGCGCGCCGCGGTTGTAGGCCGGGATCGGGCGGCCGTGTGGATCCTGGAAGACTTCCGGCGCGATGTGCGGCGGATACACGGGCCCCTGCCAGGTGCGGCCGCCGTCCGCGGAGCGCACCAGGTAGCCGCCGAGAAACACCACGCCCGGCCGGATCTGCAGCACGCGCGTGCCGAGCGCGTCGGCCGCGGTGGGCTGGAGGAAACCCCATCCGTAGCTGGCGCAGAGCAGCGTGCCGTCGCGCAGTTGCAGCAGGCAGGGATCCTGCGAACCACCGAAGGCATGCGCATAGATCAGCTCGGGCTGGGCCGACCAGGTGGCACCGTCATCGCGCGAGCGCACCTGCACGAGGTAGCTGTTCGGGTCGACGTGCGACTCGCCCTTCTCCCCGAGCTTCACCCGCGCCGGCGCCCGGCGGAAGGCCACGATCAACTCGCCGTCGGGGCGGCGCACGACCGAGGGGAACGACGCATAGTACTGCTCGTCCTGGTAGATCACGAACTCGCGCGCCACGCGCGCGGGCGCCGGCTCCGCCGCCCGCGCCGGCCCCGTCGGCACGACGCCGGCGCCCGCCGCGAGGGTGGCGAGCAGCCGGAAAAGCGTGAGGCGGGAGCGAAGCATGGGTTCCGGGGCCGGGATCGGTTCAACGCTCCGCGAGCGGCGCGCGTCTGTCGAGTCGCGAGCGCTCCCGGCCGGGATTGCACCCGCGCGCGAACGCGCCCTTGCTGAGGCACCCCACCCCGCCGCCCATGCCCTTCACTCGCAGACAGTGGCTCGCCGCCTCGGCCGCCGGCGCCGGCCTCCTTGCCACGGGCGGCTCCGCCCCGGCCGCATCCGTGGCCCCCGATGCGCAGCGTGCGCTGCGCGACCTCCGCATCACCGCCGTCCGGATCACACCCATCGCCCTGCCCGATCCGCCGATCCTCGCGGCCTCCGGCGCCCACGGTCCGTACTTCCTCCGCAACGTCATCGAGCTCGAGACCAACGCGGGGATCACCGGCATCGGAGAAACCCGCGGCGGCGAAGCCGTGACGCAGAGCCTCGAGGCGGCGCGCGCGTGGCTGCCAGGCGAGAGTCCCTTCGCCTATCGCGCGTTCCAGGCACGGCTGGGGCGCAACGCCCTCTCGGCCTACGCCGGCATCGAGCTCGCGTGCCTCGACCTGATCGGGCGGGCCACCGGCCGGCGCGTGTGCGAGCTGCTCGGCGGTCCGGTGCGGCCGCGGGTCGAGTTCGCGTCGTATCTGTTCTATCGCTACGCCGCGGACCATCCCACGGTGCTCGCCGACCCGGCGCTCGTCGACGATCGCGGCCGGGGCGACCGCGCGCTCGACCCGTGGGGCGAGGTGCGCACGCCCGAGGCGATGGCGGAGATGGCCTGGCAGTTCAAACGCAAGTGGGGCTTCCGCCACCACAAGCTGAAGGCCGGCGTGCTGCCGCCCGACGTCGAGCTCGAGACGCTGCGCGCGATGAACGCCCGCTTCGGCGGCCGGGAGCCGCTGCGCATCGACCCCAACGCCCGCTGGACCGTGCCCACCGCGCTGCGCATCGGGGAGCAGTTGAAATCGCTCCCGCTCGAGTACTACGAGGATCCCGTCGCCGGGCAGCCGGCGATGGGCGAGGTGCGGCGCCGCACCGGGCTCAAGCTGAGCACCAACATGTGCATCACGCGCATCGAACACGTGCCCGACGCCGTGAAGCACCAGCCGGTCGATTTCGTGCTCGTCGATCACCACAGTTTCGGCGGCCTGCCCGCCTGCCAGTCGATCGGCGATCTCGCCGGGACGATGGGCTGGAACCTGAGCCAGCACAGCAACAACCACGGCGGCATCACGATGGCCGCGATGATCACGCTCGGCGCCGTCATCCCGCAGCTCACGAGCCCCAGCGACACGCACTACGTGTGGCTGCCCGACGACGCCGACATCATCGTCGGCGGCAAGCTCCCGATCCGGGACGGCATGATGGACGTGCCCTCCGGCCCCGGCCTGGGCGTGGAACTCGACCGCGGCAAGCTCGCCCTCGCGCACCAGCGCTACCTGAGGAGCGGGATGCGCAGCCGGAACGACGCCGATCTCATGCGGCGCCTGGAGCCCGGTTGGGAACGAAAACCCTTCTGAAGCGTCGCGCCGGTTCCCCGGAGGCCGCTGCTCCGCCAGCGCCAGGGCTGCGGCGGAACGCAGCGCGGCGAAAACGGCTGCGAACTTCCTGAGACCGCCCGGTCCCGGCTCAGTGCGGCGCCGCAGTCGCGCCGCCGGCGGTGGCCGCCGTGTCCTTCGGCGGATGGAAGAAGAGCGCGAGGGCCACGGCCGCGGCGGACGAAACGATCAGCGGCACCATGAACAGGCCCTTGAAGTCGACGACGTTGTTCACGGTATAAACCGACTGCATCAACCAGGGGCAGATCGAGTACGCGAGCAGCGCGCCGATGCCGAGGATCTGGAGATTGAACAATCCCTGCGCGCTCGAGCGGATGTCCTTGGGGAAGTAGGCGTCGACGAAGATGTACACCGTGGCGAAGAAGAACGCGTAGCAGATGCCGTGCAGCACCTGCACGAGGATGATCACCGGCGCGTTCTGCGGGAAGAAGGCGTAGACGGCGAAACGAGCGGCGTGGCCGAGGATGCCCACGATCATCGTGGTCCGCCAGCCGAACTTCTTCAGCGTCGCGCCGAGGACGAACATCGTGAGGATCTCCGCGACCTGTCCCACGCTCATGACCGGCGCGATCCAGTTCGAGGCGATGCCGACGCCGCCACCGGGGACCGGCGTGCCCAGGAAGACGCCGGTCCAGTTGAAGTAGCAGTTGTGCACGAAGGAGTCGGCCAGCGTCACGAGCCACAGCACCAGCACGAAGGGATGTTTCAGCAGCCGCAGCGCCTCCAGCCAGGCGAGCTTCTCGCCGCCGGCGGCCGCCGCGGGCTTCCGTTCCGTCCGCGGCAGCGTGAGGCTGAACGCCGCGAGCGCCAGCGACGCGATGCCGGCGACGATGAACGTCCACTTCGTCGCCGCCTTCGCGGCATCGCCCGTGAGCGGATTCGCCAGCGCCGCGCCGATCCAGGCCACGAAGCCGGAAGGATTGGCCGCCGTCACGGCGTCCCAGTTGACGAAGATGAACGTGAACGGCCAGGCCGCGAGGATCCAGCCGACCGTGCCGCCCATGCGCACGAGGCCGAACTCCTTCTCGGGGTCGCGCATGTTGGCGAACGCGATCGAATTCGTGATCGAGATCGTCGGCACATACAGCAGGCAGTGCACGAGCATGAGGCCGAAGAACGGCCAGAACGCCTTCGTGAAACCACACCCGAGGATCGCGAGGCCGCCGACGAGATGGGAGAACGCGAGGAATTTTTCCGGCACGAATTTCCGGTCCGCCCACTGGTTGCTGAAGAACATGCCCACGATCGAGGCGACGGGAAAGGCATTGAGGATCAGCGACTGCTGGCCGGGCGAAAACCCGAGGCTCGGCAGGTAGCCGAAGATCAGCGGGAGCCAGGCGCCCCAGATGAAGAACTCGAGCGCCATCATCACAAAGAGAGGGCCGCGAAGGGATTTGGCAGGGGTGGTCATGGGAGGGCGTTGAGAGCTGAGAGTCCGGCCCCCCGAGCGCAAGCCGCCAGTGGCGCCCCGGCCGGGCGCGGCGGATTTCGCGTTGTTGCCGGGCGCAAAAGGCCACAAGGTGCGGCATGTCGCTTTCCCTGCGCGCCCTTGTCCTGCTGTTCCTCGCCGCCGCGCCCCTCGTCGCCGCGGGCGGCGCCACCTACCGGGTCGGCGACGCCTTCGCCGCCTTCACGACCAAGGACCAGCACGACCAGTCGTACACCTACGCCGGCGGCGCGCGCCTCGTGATCGTGGCGTTCGAGATGGGCGCAGGGAAGGCGGCCAATGCGTTCTTCGAGACGAAGCCCGCGGGTTTCCTCGACGAACACCGCGCGATCTTCATCTCCAACATCCACGGCATGCCGGGCATCGGGCGCATGTTCGCGTTGCCGAAGATGAAAAAATACCCGCACCGGATCCTGCTCGCCGACGCCCCCGACTTCCTCGCCCGCTATCCGGCGCAGGAGGACCAGCTCACGGTCCTCAGCCTCGACGAGCGCGGCGTGATCACGGACATCCGCCACGTGAACCCCAAGAAGGCGATGGCGTCGATCTTCGCCGCCGCCAAGTAGCGCCGCCCCCGCGCCTCAAGGACGTCCGGCGCCGCCGGAAGGCGCGCGGCCAAACGCCCGCCAGATCACGTACGAGACGACCATCGTCGCGAGGAACGTCACGATCGCGGTCGTCGCGGAGTCGTCGGCCGCCACCGAGTAGATCGTGGCGACGATGAGGTTGGGCACGATCGTCGCGACGAAGATCCGGCGCACCGGGATGCCCATCGCCGCCGCCATGATGATCGAGGTCTCCGCCAGCACCGGCACGCTGCGCAGGCAGGCGAGCGTGATCACGAGGCGGGACTCGAGGGCCGCACCGAGCCGCTGCAGCTCCGCGTCCGGGATGAACTTGGGCGCGAGCCGCCCCACCGCGGTCCGGCCGAGCCAGGCGGCCGCGAGCACGCCCAGGCACAGCCCGATGCTGCCGCCGACCAGGCCCGCGAGCCACCCGCCCTTGGCGGCGAGAAACATGATCACGAGCGTCGCCGGCACCGGCGCGACCGAATCGCAGGCGAGCAGCGCGATCGCCACCAGCACCAGCGCCCAGGTCTGGTTCACCCGCGCCTCGAGCAGGGGCAGGACATATTCCTCGCCGACCAGGACGAACGGCACGATGACGAGCGTCATCACGAACAGGACGAACAGGACGGTGCGCAGCCGGTCTCGCATGCTTATTCCTCCACCCGGCCGGTGAGCCGCATGATGTACTTGATCGCGTAAAGGTAGGCCCGTTCGCGCACGAGCAACGGATCGCCCGCCGCGCCCTCGATGCCCAGGTCGGAGATGTCGTCGATCACCATGCCCGCCTCCGGATTCTGCACGATGTAGGTCAGCACCTTCACCAACGTGTCGCGGGGATAGGTGTCGAGCAGGTGCTCGTACACGACGCGCGGCAGGTAGCGCTCGACCGGGAGCTGGATGGCGTCGGGCACCGCGGCGACGTACAGGAGATTCCGGATACACCGCAGCTCGTCGCCCTCCGTCCCGGGCGGCCAGGTGGCGAGCTTCTGCCGCACCGCCTCGACCTGGTCCTTCATGAAATCCTCCGGCGGCTCGTTCGGCGGGGCAAAGGGCGCCACGATTCCATGGTCGGGCGGCACCTGGAAATCGATCGCATCGGTGTCCGCCTTGGTGAGCTTCGCCCCCGGCGGCGGCGGTGGCGGGG
>CALFZM010000089.1 GCA_937952235.1 uncultured Opitutia bacterium
CACAATGGATAGTGTAGTGGCCTCCGAAGCCATTGATCCGGGTTCGACTCCCGGCATTCGCACCACCTCATGAAACGTCGTTTCTCCTCTAAGAGCCGCTGGCCTAGAGGGAATAAGACAGAAGAAGCTGTTCCCAGCGTTCCCGCTCTTGCCCCGGTTTTGACGGGTTTCCGTGGTTTTGCTGCCAGCGAACTGCCAGCTGGAATCGCATGAAGATCGGCGGCCCATTTCTTGACCCGGCGAGGCTTCCGCCCGCGAAGCGCTGGTACCTCTCCTACTTCGTGCCGAAGAAGAATCCCGACGGCACGCTCGTGCTGCGCGAGGGCCGCGCGGTCCTCGAACGCAAGCGGCCGTACTTCGACTCCAAGGAGGAAGCCCAGGAGGAGAAGCCCGCGATCGCCGCTCGCTACGCGGCCGCCGGCGTCAGCCCGGGAGGCGGAGTACTGACTCGCGAGCAGACCGCGGACTACGAGGCCGCACGCCAGATCGCGCCCGAAGTCTCCGCGGCCGAGCTCGCACGCTTCTGGCGGCTGCATCACCCGCTGAGCGCCACGCGGAAGATTCGCGAGCTGGTGCCGGATTTCCTCGCCTCGATCGAAGCGCGCCTGGGCAGGACGGCCGGTGTCGAGGACCTAAAGTCTCGCGTCGGGATCTTCGCGCTGACGTTCGGCGATCGGCTGCCGGAGACAATTTCCAGGAGCGAGATTCTCCGCTGGCTCGAGAGCAAGCCGCGCGGTCCGCGTCACCGCGGCGGCCCTCCGCAGGGCCGGACGATCCTCAATCTCAAGCAAGCCGTCTGTCGGTTCTTCAACTGGATGCTCGCACAGGATCCGCCGCTCGTGTCCCAGAATCCCGCGAGCCATATCTCGCGGGCGCAGCTGCCGAAGATTCGCGTCAACGAGATCGAATTTCTCTCGCTCGATTCCTCCGCCCGCTATCTCCGCGCGCTCGAGCGGTACGACCCCGAGCTGGTCGCCCACGAGGTCGTGCAGCTGCTCGCCGGCGTGCGCGCGGATGACGAGATGGCGAACTTCTCCGGCGACTGGGTCTTTCCGGAGACCCGCGAAGTCGTCATTCCCGCGGCAATCGCGAAGACGGAACGCCGAGAGGTCATCTCCACGCTCGAGCCGATCTTCTGGGAATGGTGGCACGCGTACGGCCGCCGCGGGATCTTGCGGCCAAAGAACTACCCGAACCGGTGGCGGCGGATCCGGATCCTCGCGAGCATCCTCGATGAACGTCGAGCCGACGAAGTCGCGGCGCTGGGTTGGGCCGCCCTCTGGAAGGTGCCGGAGGCTGCCTCCTTGCCCGCCTGGCCGTGGAATGCCCGGCGACGGACTTTCACCACGTATCACGTCGCGAAGCATCAGAATGCCCACGGCACCGCCCTGATCCTGCGGCACCGCGGCGAAGCGGAGACTCTGCACAACAGCTATCGCGGGCATGGTGTCACGCCGGCCCAGGGCACGCTCTACTTTGGCCAGGTGCCACGGAAGGTTCGCGATCCGATTACTCCGCCACTGGCAGCGCGGCCCGCACGCGGCATTGTCCGGATCCTGATGGAGCGCACTCGCGCGCCAGCGGCATAACGCAGGTCCGGCCGCCGGGGTGATCCCCGGCGGCCGGTTGGCGCGATCGCTCCGTTTATTCCGACCGCTCGAGCGGCGGTCGCTACACCCCTCCCCTACTTATTTCGCGCCGGAGAGGCCGGACGGAGCATCCAGATGACGGGCGCAATTCACTTCGCGGGTGGCGGCGTACCGAGTTCGGCAATGGTCTCTTCGACCGACCGCAGTACTGCGGAACACGCTGCCCGCGCTTCCCGCGCATCCTGCAGATCCCGCTCGAGCAAAAGAACCCGAGTGTCCGCCTGGCGCACACTGCGCTCCAACGCCGCGCGCTTCGCCTGCAGGCGTTCGATGAAATCCTTCATGGGGCCCTCACCTTCTTCGCCTCGGCTGCGACAAGCTTCGCCTCCTCATCTGCCCGGCGCGCCTGCTCCGCCGCGACCCGGCGCTCGTCCTCCTGCACATCTTCCGTCTTCAGCGCGCCGCCCAGTGTCGCAAGCGCTTCGAACAGCTGGCCGTAAGTCGTCACCTGGATCGGTTCCGGCAGCGCCATCGCGGCGAGCTGCGCGGCGGTGCGAGTGACCGCTCGAGTGCGTTTGCCCTCGAGCACGTGGAAGTCGACGGCGAAGTCGCCGTCTTCACCGAAGAAAAAGCGGGCGCGAGTAATCATGGGGAGGTGTCGTAGGGGATGTAGAGCGTACCGTGCTGGGTGTTCACGATGAGCTTCGACCCCGTCGTGCCGCAGCGGAGCACGTTGGGAAGAGTCGCCGATGGATTGAGCTCGAGGCCGAAGCCGTGGATGTTGCCCGTGCCGTAGTTCTCTCCGCTGGATCCTCCGCGCACGAGGGATGAATTGCGCAAGTGCACCGGGTGCGTCGCATCACCCCAAAGGTTGATGCCGTACGATTCCTGAATGTACGCGATCAGCGACCCAGCGGCGTCGAAACGCAATCGCTGCGAGCTGCTGAACACCACGTCGTCGCCGGCGAGGATGTCCCCTCCGACATAGAAGTCGTCGTCCGTGCGGAGCCGGTTCGAAGTTTCCCGATAAAGGTTGGTGTCCCCCGCCCAGGTGAGAATCGCGGCCGCTCCCGAACTCGTGTTGCCCGCGATGCGGAACAGCGTGGAACCCCCGCTGCTCCAGATATCGAGGATGCCCACGAGCTGGCCGCCAACATTGGCCACTTGCATGCCCCCGAGGAGAGTCCCGCCGTAGCGGGCAGAGACGCGCGCGAAGCCCGCGGCCGCGTTTTCAATCGCGATGTGGCCCGCGGCCGTGTTGCCAAACGTTGCCGCGCTGGCGACCGGCTTGTGGAACCGGTAGTCCCCGGTGCCGACGTCGACCTCACCGCGGAAGTAGCCATTGTTGGCAATCAGCGTGCCGTCGTCCTTCAGCTGCCAGCCCGCGGTGCCGCCAGAGGTGACGAAGTTCGCTGACTGGATGATCCCATGGTTCGCCCCATCGGTTCCGATGGTTAGCGTGCGCGTGATCGTGGCGTCTTCCGCGAGCAGAAGCCCGGTCGCGATCGCGGAGTAAGTCGCACCGTAGCTGATCCAGTCCGCGTTGGTTCCAGGTGGATCCCAAGTCGTGAGACCGTTCTTCCCCGGATTGTTCGTCGCCCAGAACTGGCCACTGTAGAAGACCGCGTCGCGCCGCAGGCCTGGGACATAGTAGTAGGCCTTGGTATTGTCGTAGGGCCCACGGAACGGAACGCCCGGCCCATCCAGCCCATCATTCCCGTCGTCGCCATCGTCTCCATCTGAACCCGGTGCTCCGGGGGTGCCGGCCTTGGCCTTCGTCAGGGTAAAGGTCTTCGCCACGTTGAACAGGCCAGCGACGTTGACGACTATTGCGACCAGTGCGGTGTCGGCGCTCATGCTGTCGCAGCGCACGGTGGCGTTGTCGCCCTCCTTTGTCGCCGTCGCGCTGGTATGCGAGCCGAGCGAAACCGCGAACTGCCCCAGTCCCGGCGCGGAAGCGACGGCGCCGAGCGCCGTACCGCCGCGAAAGACCTGCACCGTCGTCTTCGCGGTCGAACCTGCACCGAGCTGCCCTGCGACGACATTGCCGGCAGCATCGGCCGCGACGGTGTGCGCGTAGCTCGAGAGCACCACCGCATACCCGGCAGCGGCAATCTCATCGTCCGTAATATCGGGGAGCTGCAGCGTGAGGCCAGCGTCAGGCTTCGCCAGTCCGACGGTGTCGACCGTGAACAGCGCCAACTTGAAGTACTTCGTCGCGATGCCGGCGTCGTACACATTGGAGCCGTCGCGCACGTCGTAGAATTCGTTGTGCAGCGCCGCCCGGAGCTCCGAGCGGAGGAAGAGCCATGCGGCGGCACCGTCAGCGTGCGCGACCGCGACCGTACCCTGGCGGCCGCGCAGTATCTCGAGGTCATACACCCCGGCCGAGATTACCGTGACGTCGCCGACGCTGACCAGCTCGTCACCGACGAGCAGCACAAGCGCGTCGTCCACCTGGCCGATTGCACTCGGCGCGCGCGCCTGCAGCCGAGCGAAGTCGACGCTGGTCGACGCCACGCGCACGACCGACGCGCCTGAGAGGATGCCACCGTTTGTCACCGAACACTTCGCGGCAAAGAACCGTTGATCGAGCACACGATCGTAGCTTGAGCCGTCCGGGCTCAGCGAAAGGTACGCGCCGATAATGCCGTCGTGCGCGCGGTCGACGAGCGCCGCCACCTGGCGCGGCTCGGCGGCATTGAGCGAGAGCGCGAGTGATGTCGGCAGAAACCACAGCCTGACGTGCGAGGGATCGACCTCCCCGGGATCCGCCAGCGTCGGAGGCACGCGCGGGTCAACGGGCGCGACATACGGCGTCGGGAACGCCCCGCGCTCCCTCGTAACCTGCAGGAGATCCGCGGCAGCGCCGCTCCGGATTCGCCGCGCCACGACGCGGCATGGCAGATCGAGCGAGTGAGGCGCGTAGTCCCAGTTGAAGACGTCTCCGGGCAGGAGTGGTGAATTGTCGAGGCGCACGGCGCGCGACTTCAGGACGCTCAGGTGAATCCCGCTGTCGGGCGCGACGCCGGTCGCTTGCTCTGCTGCCATCGTCGCGGCTTGGGCAGCGTCGTGAATGAAGGGCCGGTCACTCCGTACCGGAGCCGAGAGGAAACCGGTCTCGCGGTTTGCCGGCACGTGAAACTTGGCCGACGCCTCGAGATAGCCGCGAAGCCAGTCTTTGAAAATGACGACGACGCTGGTCGCGCCCTGATTCCAATCGGAAAAGCTCCCGCCGCTCGGCTTGGCATCGAGGTCGTGTTCGGAGATCTCCGGCAGCGCGCCTACTGGTGCCGCATTGGGAAACCAGCCAATCCGCACCTGACCGCCGGCCTCGAACAGAAAGCCATCGACGTACGCGAGGATCTCGCTCAGCACTGCGGCCGCGTCCTTGACCTGCGAAAAGATCGGGTGGCATTTCACCAGGTCCCCGCTCCGCGTGCCGATCCCGGTCGTCTCGAGTGCGGCCGCTTGGTCGCCCCAGTGCGTGGCATCGAGCAGCGCGGGATCGAGATCGAGACCGCCACGCGATTCGAGGCAGAGACCGTAGATCGCGGCAAACGGGTTCACGCCGTACGGGTGCGAGTCGCCGGCCGGATAGGTGCCGACGGCGGGGGTATGCTTGCCGAGCTCGAGCGCGAGGTTTGGCAGGGACGTCACCCCCTGGCCGAGATCGATGTTCTCCCAGATCGCGACGACCACGCCCCGGTAAGCGGGATGGTCCTGACCGGTCGCCGCCACCAGGTCGGCGTGCGCCGTCTGCGCCTCGCTCCCGCGGTACACGCGCAGCTTCCACGCGGCGCCGAGCGCCAGCGAGGGATTGAGAACGAAGTCGTGATAGTCCTCCCCGCCGGCAAAGGTGTAGTCGAAGTTGGCGATTTCCTTGCCGTCAAGAAACACCTTCCCGATGTAGTCGATCGGGCCGGTGCGATAGCCGGCGGCGATCGAGCAATACTGCCACTCCGGCCGGCTCTGGCCGCCGTACGCGGTTCGCCAGTTGTAGGGCTGACAGAGCCAGTGCGACCCGAAGACGTCGCGGCCGTAGCCGAGCGGCACCGGATCGGCCTCCTTGTAGCTCGAGGCCTGCTGGAGCTCGGCTGGCGCGGTCGGCGGCAACTTCGGAGTCTTGGCGAGAAAGCTCATGGTTCCAGGAGGCGGTACCGCGAACGGTGCAACTGCAGCTGAGCGACGGTCATCGCGCAGTAGCCCGACGGCCGCGCGACGTGGTGCACCCAGCCGCCGATACGGAAGCCGGCGTGATGCTCGGTCCGACCTACGCGCGGAAACACGATGTCGCCGTCGACGTGCGGCTCGTCCTCTTCCACGCGCCGCACTCGGGCGCGCACATCGGGCTGCTCAAACCAGGCGCGAAACAGGCTCTCGTCACTGTGCTCGGCGTGATTGAGCGTATACGGCGGAATGGCGATCGTCGCGTCGATCGCGCCGAGTTCGAAAAGGCAGACTGCGAGGAAGCTCGCGCAGTCGACGCCCCCGCGCGGGCCTTTGACCCCGGAGCGACGGCAGAATGGCGTTCCCGCCCAGGAACGGCAGATACGCTCGAGTTCGGCCGCTCGGCCGCCGGCAAGAAAGTAATCGCGGGTCATTTCTTGGGAGAGCTGGGCGAACCCACGCTGCGCTGCTCGATGAACTCCGGCACGAACGGGAAACCGCGGAACCGGGTCGCGTTGTTATAGCGGCCGACACAGTCGGCGTCGTACTGGCCGCCGCAGCCGGGCTCGAGTGTGACGGCCTGGCCACCGCCGGCCACGAGGTCGGACCAGAACGGGCGATTGAGCTTCACTATCAGATCACCGCCGCTCATCTCGCTGGCCACGATCGTCGCGATCATCGTGCCGCGGTCCGAGCCGGTGCGGGCAGTGCCGTACGCGAAGTGATTCGCGGCAAAGGCCGGGCCGCCCCAACCTGCGGCGCCGTGCACGGTGATCGTCATGCCATCGGCGGACACATCAGCCGGCGCGATCGTACCGGTCGCATCGAAGTCTCCGGCCGTGAGCCCGCAGAGCGGAGAGAACAGATAAGTGTTGCACCGCGGCCCGAACACCCAACCTGGCATGCGACGACTCAGCATCGCGCCGAACAGCGTCGCGGACAGCGTGAGGGTGTTCCCCTCCGGGCGGACCTCCTGCACGATGCCATTGAAAAGGGGCTCGCCCTGGGTGGCAGCCGGATCGTCCGGGTCGCACTTCCAGATCGTGAGCCGCAACAGGCCGTAGAGCCGGGCGCGGATCCAGTCGGCGGCCAGCGAACCCGCAACGTAGGCGAGCTGGATCTCGGCCCGTTCATCCTGCGGCTTGAGCGAGCGCACGATCTCCTGGTGCGCGACCTGCGCCGGCAGATACGTGCCCTCCGCCCCGACGAGCGGCGCATCCCAGTTGGTGAGCAGCTCCGGGTTTGCCGGGTCGTGATCGTAGGCCAGTCGGTACAGGTAGGCCTCGCCGGGCACCGCCTGGTCGCGGCCGGGCGTGTTGACCTCCTGCAGGAAGCCGATCCGCGCACTCGCACACGCGGGCGAAGCGAAGGTGAGCGTGAGGGAGTCGCTGGCGAATCGCGCCGTGTAGTTGTCCGGCGTCGCCCCGGTGGGCGCGCCGGGCTGAAACCACGCCGGCAGCGGCGCGATCGTCGCCCACGAGCCACGTTTGTCGACGAACGTCGTCAACGCGGTCCGGATCTCGAGCGGGGAGAGAAAGAAGAACTCTGCCTCCTGCGACCAGCGGGCGGCCGCGTTGTCGCGGTCGGTGGCGGGCTCGCCGGCGGCGCCGGGCAGAGACACGAGCTCGAGGCCGAACTCGTTGACGACCTTCGGCGGCGAAATCCAGTTCGGGTCCTTGGCCCAACCAGACCCGTACGCATTGACTCCGATCCGCCACGAAAAGGGACGGGCCTCGGTGAGCTCGATTGTGACGTCGACATCGTCCTCCGTGTCGGGCGCGGCCGGCGGCCGCTGCTTCCAGCGACCGAGCAGGAGCGGCGCGTAGTGAGTGAACGCCGGTGTCTCCGGCAGCTCGCTGACGTCATACACCACGAAATCCGCCGTGCCTGGCGTGAAGTTGATGACCTTCTGCGGCTCGTACTTCCGCGCGCTCCACTCCGCGACCGGATGCACGTCGACCCAGAGCGGCACCGCGACGCGGCCGCCGCCGAGCGCGGCGCAGCCTTTCGCCCAGTCATCGGCTTCCGTGCCGACCGGGGAGATCAGATACTTGTGCGTGAGGAGGAGCGCCTCCCGCTCCGGCCGGCGTTCCTCAATCGTCGTCCGGCCTTCGCCGACGAGCGTATCGAGCTGGTGCACGACCACGGGCGCCGTAGCCCAGTTCGGCCGGATGAGCAGCAGGCGGAACTGCAGTCCGTCGTGGATCGTCAGCGGGAATTTCACGTCGCCACCTCGCCGCGGTTGCGCCGGCCCCAGTCGATCATGACGGAGTCGAACTCAGGATCGCGCGCCAGCTGGCGCGCAGATGCCCAGTCGCGCGCCATGACGTGCACCACCCGCTGCGGGCGGCCACCGCCAGCGGCGCCCGCAGCCGGACCGCTGTACGAGCGCAGCGAATCGAAGAAGTCGACGCCGTACCGGTCGACGGTGCGCGCGTCCATGACGTACTCGCCGCGGTGCACGGCGCCGGCGATCTCGTGGCGGCCGCCGTCGCCGGTATAGCCACCGTCGGCGAAGCCGCCCGACGCGGCGAGGATCGCCGCCACGGCCGCCACGCCGATCGCCGCAGCAACGCCGTACGAGCTGATGCTGGCCGCGATCGCCGAAGGAATCCACGCGACCAGGGACTTCGCGGCCGAGGCGATCGACAGCGCGAGCGACTTGCCGGCAAAGACCGTATCGAGCAGGAACATCGAGGCCTTGCTGGCCGCGTACTCAGCGACCATCTTCGCAAACGCGTTGACCATCCCCAGGCCGAAATCGAGCGGGAGCTGGCGGAGGAAGCTGCCGAAGCTCCGCGTGCCGGTCAGCAGCCCGGAGAGCCCGTTCTGCAAACTCGAGAACGTGCCGCGCCAGACATCGCCCACTCCACGAGCCACGATCTCGTTGGTCGTGCCGAGCTCGGACACCTGCGCCGTGAGGTCCGCCTGGACGAGTTGCCCCAGGCCCATCTCCCCGCGATTCGGTTCGCCGATCCGGCGTGAGTTGCTCGTGCGGCGATCCTCAAGCCCGCGAATCTGCCCCCGAATTCCCGCGGCCTCGCCTGGATTCACATCGCTGAACCGCTTCAGCAGCTCGATCTGATCGGCGATCGCCTTGTTCTCCTGCTTGAGGATATCCACGCTCTGGCGGCGCTTCTCGAGCTCGGTCAGGAAGGGGTTGTTCTCAATCGCGTTGAGCTGCTCGCCGTACCCTCGCAACGCCGCATTGCTCCCGTCGATCAGCCCCGCGAGCTCGCGCCCAGGCGCGGCGCGTTCCTCCGCCTTGGCTTCGGCCAACCGGGCAAGACGAAACTTCTCGAGCGCGTCGACCATCGTCTTCTGGTTGAAGGCCTCGACCGAACGTCGCGTCTCCGCCCCCATGTCGGCGATGCGCCGTTCGAAATCGAGCCGCTCGGCCGCTTCCATCGTCGCATTGGTCTCTGCAGCGCTCGTCCGCTCTGCTGCCTTGGCGACACCTTCCGCGGCGGGTTTCGCCGCCTCGAGCGCGGCTTTGTACTGCTGGGCGCCGAATTGCCCGCCCTGGCCCATGAAGGCGGATGCAACGGACGACATCGGCACTCGGCGGACGTCCAGGAGAAGGTTCGTCATAGCCTGCGCCTTGATGACCTTCCAAGACTCCGCCATCCGCTCCCAAGCATTCGCCGCCTTATCGAGCGCCTCGAGCTGCTCAGCGCTCAGCGTCATCGCCTTCGTCGTCCGAGCAAGGTTGTCGTACCCTTCGGTACCGAGCTGCCGGAGGAACTCGATCAACTTTGGCGCGTTCTTCGCGCCGAACAGCTCGATCGCGGCTGCGAACGCCTTCTCCTTGTCGGCGGCATTGGCGATGCGATCGCCGAGCACTTCGAACTGGCGCTCCGGCGCGAGGGCCTGCAGCCCCGCGGCCGAAACCTGCAGGTCCGCGAGATAGCGATTGAGCGGCGACGCTCCGTCGGTCGCCGCCTTCTGGAGGTTGGACCGAAGGGTGACGGCGCCGCGCACGATCGTATCCTGGGACACGCCGAGATCCATCGCGCCGTGCTTCAGGGCCTGGAAGGCATCGGTGGTCAGATTGGCCTCCGCGGCCAGGCGTTTGATCTCCGATGCGAGCCGGCCGGACTCGAGCGTGGTATTCAGCGCCGCGTAGGCCAGACCCGCCCCTGACAGGCCGCTCGTCATCTGACGCAAGAAATTCAGGGCGTCGCCGGCACCCTGGATCTGGGACTTCAGGCCCAGGATAATATCAACCCTCGTCATCTAATAGGGGCGCCGGAGGGCACCGTTGGACCGATCTGCGGGATTCCGAGGCTGCCGAAGAGGCTCGCGAGGTCCTGCCGGGAACTACGCGCGGGCGCCGCTGAGCGCGGATCGGCAACGGCCTGCAGGTCGGCCAGGAAGGCGTTCAGGTCTTTGTGCGCATCCTTGCTCCACTTCGCGGCGCTGGCCACGTGGACCCCGCGAATCAGCCCGATCGCCTGGCGGGCGAAGCGGGCGTTGGCACGGGAAAGGATCAGCTTCACCTCTGGCAGTGAACACGACGAGGCGATCTCGCCGGGCGTGCGGCCAAGGACCACGGCGGCATCGGCTACGAGCTCGCCGATCAGCTCGGCGAGGTTTTGGTGACGCGCTCTTCGAAGCTCTTGGCGGCGCCGCCGAGTCGGGCCCGGCGCTCCGCCCAGCGCTGGGCCGTCGGAAAATTCAGCTCAAAGATCTTGTCGACGATATCGAGGATCGCGTTTGGCGACAAACACGCGACCGCATCGGCGGCAAGGTTGGTCGCGAAAACCACGAGTTCCTCTTCCTTGTCGATCAGCTCGAAGAAGCGGGGGAACTCACTGACGCGCAGGAGGCGGACCTGCGCCGCGATGACGACGCCCTCGAGGGTCGTCACTGAAACGGCGACGGCGCCGAGAGCGGCCGCCATCGCGTTGGGCGTTTGAGGATTGTCGTTGGCCATGGTGAAAAGGAAGCGCCGCACGGAGGTGGTCCGGGCGGCGCAAGGAGGGAATTGCGTGAAGCTTTACGCGGGGATGCTCACGAGCGGCCGCGCACCGGCCGTCCACGCGCCCGGCGCCTCGCCGAGCAGTACCCGCGCGGTGAGCTTCGCCGTCATGAAGTTTTCGCCGTCGGCGGTGAGATCGCCGTCGAGGGTGACGGCGGCCTTGAAGGAGTGATGCCGGATGAGCGAGTCGCCCACGTTGGTCCCGGCCGACACGATCGGCTCACCCTCGCCCTGGAGTCCGAGCCAGCAGTAGAGATTCACGACCTTCCCCGGCAACGGCACGCCGCCCGTCGCCGAGCCGAAGAAGTAGGCGAGGAACGCCGGCGTGAGGTGCTTCAGGTTGGCCTCGTACGTCAGCTTCGTCTTCGTCCGGCGGACGTCGAAAAGCCCGATGCCACCACCCGCGCCAGGGCCCCAGGTTTCCTTCAGATCACCCTCCGGCTTGATGACGAGGTTATCGAACTGGCCGAAGTCGATCGTATAGCTGGCGGGCTGCTCGGGATTGGCGACAGGGAGCGTCGCGTGACCCTTCAGCCAGGCGGAAGCGATGAGGAGATATTTGGAATCGAGCATGGAGAGCGGTGATTTGCGGAGCTACAAGGGCCGCAAAGGGGCACCGTGCCCGCTCGTGAAGATGCGAGATGGTTGCGGACGCCCCGGGTTGACAGTGCAGCGGGCAAATCCACGGTAGGAGTTCTACCCTATGAGCACGTTATTTCGCCTCCTCACGATCGGCGGTGTTCTCGCCATCGCACCTTGTCTCCACGCGCTGACTGTCTCGGCGACTCAGACTATCACCGGAAGTCCCTTTTATTCGTTCGGCTCCTTCTGGTACGGATATCTAACTTTCGACTGGACCGTCGACCGATTCGACCCATCGCTCGGCACACTCACGGGAGTCAGCTTACTGGTCAGCGGGCAAACGAAGGCGACGGTTATAGAAGCAAATCCGTTCGGCGATCCGAGACAGTACACTCCGGCGCTTTTCAATGACGCCTCCGTATTCTTTGAGAAAAACGGAGTGGAGTTCGATGTCGCGCACCTGCAGGCGACTGGCCCGGAGCAAACACTCAGCCCATTCACTCGAGCTGAGGATTTCACCACAGTCTTCGACGTGACTCTAGGAATGACGTCAGACGCGCCTGGTATCCTCAATCAGTTTACCGGCAACTCCCCCGAAGTCCTTCGTATAAAGCAACACATTATCGGAAATACCGGATGGGGTGGAGTTTACGCTGAGGGCTCAGTAACCGCCACTCTCACTTACCATTACAACGTGAGCGAAGCAGGATCAACGATACCGCTCTTTTTTTCCGTTTTTGCGGCGTTACTCTTCGCAGCACGCCGAGATCATCGGCGGAAAAGGAGCTTGTAGGGCCGGTTGATGGAAGGCGCGAAGACCGGCTCCCCGCCCCCTCCGGCGTCGGTGGTCGCAGAGTCCGTGTTGCTCGCCGAAGACTCGCCACCACCGTTGACCGCGAACACGCGGTACTCGTAGGTCGTCGATGGCGAGAGTCCCGTATTGCTGTAGCTCTCGACGTTAGCCGCGGTAGTCGTGACCGTGCTCCAGGAACCGGCGCCCACGCGACGCTCGAGTCGGAAGCCGGTTTCGTTATCAGAGTTGTCCGACCACACGATGTTGATCTGGGTCGCCCCGGCTGCCGTCGCGCTGAGTCCAGAAGCCGCGATCGGCGGATCGGTCGGAGCGGGCGCGTCGAGTCGCAGTGCGCGACCGGCAGCGGGGATGATGTTCTCAGTGTCCCCGGGCGCCGTCGGATCGACTGGCGGCCAGTTGTAGGTGCCCATGTATCCGGGTTTCGTCGTTCGGTTCGTGATCGACGGCCAAAGTGTGCGTCCGCTCGGGATCGCCGACGTGATAGCGCCGCCCGGCGTCCCGAGTCCGGTGAACAGGTAGTTGTGCCGCTCGTCGGCCGTGTCGCTCGTGGTAAAGTCACGCTCCTGCATGCCAACCGGACCTGGCCAGAGCCTGTACGTGTCGCCAACTACGGGCGCGCCTCCAGACTCAATGCCTCGAGTGAGCGTGACGACGCCACCAGAGATGCCCGTAATCGTCATTACCGAACTCACTTTAGTGGCGACGTACCCTGGATGTGAGTCAGGCGAGAGAGCACGGATCGGCGCTAGGCCGACCACAAGAGCCGCAGGCGCTTCCAAGCCGGTGTTAACCGTGCCGGATACCGAGTCCGCTGTCACGCTGGTCACCGTCAAATAGATGCCGGGCACGATCTCTCGATAGAACGGCCCGCCCACAGTCGTCTGACGTCGCGGGGTTCCTCCGTTGTGAGTTCCGCTGAACGAAGGATTGCCGAAGGAAATTGCGCCAGAGTAGGTGTTGTTCTTCCCGAGCACGTTCCCGATCATCGTCATGAAATAGCCACCGCGCGAGTCGATCAGGTATCCCGTACTCCGCAGTCCCATGTGGTTGCGATGCCATATTCCAGACGACTCGCTCATGTGATAGCCGTCCGATTGAATCGAATACGAGACGCAGTGCTCGACAAGGACGTACGAGTTGTGCCCGCCGTGATTGGTCGTGATGTTCGACGCGCCTAGCAAAAACGCCGGGCCGTTCGTCGTGTATGTCGCAATGACCGCAGAAGCCATCGTGGACCCGTTGATCTGGATCGCAGGGAAGGTCCCGTACACCACGTTGTCCTCGATGAGGAGACCTATCGACTCCGGCCCAGTCAGGATTCCGGCCCCGTTGGTTCCCTCCCCGTTTCGCCATCCGATGTCGCAGTAACGGATTTCGCACAGCCATGTCTTCCCGAGCATGATCTGCCTATTTGGCGTCGCGTGCGCATCGACGTCGTAAATCCAGGACGCGGCGCACTGGAACATGTTGATGACGCCCCAGGGCAAACTGGTCGTGGAAGCGCCGCCAATAGCGAGGTTCTCAACGGAGAGGCCTTCACGGAAGAAGGAGTAGCCGTGAAGCACCGGATCGACGTCCAAGGTCACGTCCATTGCCAGCGGCGGCCACACGTCGATCGTGTTGCCAGACTTCCCGGTCACCTTCACCAATTGAACCCGAAGATAGTCGTAACCAAGCATTGCGAACGCCGGTGCACGCGCGGGCGTGGCGTTCTCAAGATCGGACTGGCTAAGTAGGTTCTTGATGGATACGCGAAGGTACTGGCCGACCGAGATGCTCGAGGCATTCGAGAGTTGCAGGCTAGTGTCGCCTTTGAATGCGTCGGCCGCGACATCGATCGCGAGCTTGTTGTCGAAACCGAAATAGTAGTCCGTGTCATTCCCCATCTGAATCGCCGGAGTCGATTCATTTTGCGCGTCGAGGTACGTGATCGACACTTTCCAATCAGAGAACGACTCCCCGATCTCATCGTAGTGGTTCGCCGTCCGACCCTCCGGCAGCACTCCTGGCTGCGTCTGCGAGCCGACGGCGGTCACATCAATTACCAGGGTGGTGCCCGCATATGATACCACCGTGCCTTGCATGTAGGTCGCTGGCTTGAGGTGGCGCCAGATCCGTACTCCGATTCCAGCTTCCCACGGCTTCCCCGAAGGAACGGTCAAAGTCTTCGTTCCAGTCCCAAGCGTCAGCGTCGTTGATGACAGTTCGAACTTCCGTCCTGCACCACGAATGGAGCGGTTGTTGTTGTTCATCTGGATGCCACCACTGAGCTTGTAAACGCCCGCAGGGATCAGCATCGCCTGATTCTCCGGCGTCGCGTTGTACGCCGCCTGAATCGCCGATGTTGCATCCGCGGCACCAGTACGATCGGCGCCATGATCCGTGACCGCATTCCGCCCAACAGGGCGAGCTGATGCGCCGCCGTCGACGCGGTGTTCGATGCCACCCGGTACGCCGAGCGTTGCTCCGGTCGTGTTGCCGCCAGTCGTGATGACGAACGGCACAAGGCGATTCGGATCAATGTCGATCGGCTGGGCGAACAGGCCGCCGGTGCAGAAAAGTAGAGCGAGAAGGCGTTTCATTACAGCTCGTACTTGAAGCTGAGCTCCACCGTCGCTCCGTCCGTGTTGGCCCCGGACGCGTTCGAGAAGTCGTTGATCGCGGCGGCCGCGGTAGTCGTGAGGTTCGCGACGTTGTTGGTCTGCCGCGGCGAGTTGTATCCGCTCCAGACGCCGCGGATGTGCCGCACGGCGCCCGCGGAAACCACGAGCGGAGTGATTGACGCCTCAGCCCACTCGCCGACCGCAACCGAGTCGTGAGGCACGCTCACGCTTCGCAGTTCCGTGGTGCCGTCCGAGTCGAAAATTTTGACCGTGATCGCCGCGTAGTTCTCCGTGTGTCTTTTGAACTGGACCTTCGTGATCGTGATCGCGGACGCACCGACGGTGAACTTGTAGCCAGCCTGGCCGTCGGAGCCGGCAGTAAACCACGAGCCCGTGGTCGCCGTCACGAACTGCGTCTCTTCACCGCCACCCCCGCCCGGACCCGCGCTCACGTCGACCGACGTGCCGCTGAACGTCGCCACGTCCTGCCCGGCAGAATCCTCCGCGCCGTTGCCGGGCTGCGTGTAGGCGATCGTCACGGTCTCCGCGTTGGTGATCGTGCGGTTGGCGGTGAGCGTGTGGGTGGTCGTGCCGCCGCCGGTCACGCCCGTCACCGTCACCGCTCCGCCGGAGGCAGTCAGCGCCCAGCCGCCCGAGCCGCCGGCGCCATAGCTCACTGCCTCCGGCCAGGCTGCCACGATGTCCGTACCGTTCGCCTGCAGCGTCGCCGAGGTGAGGGTCGGGATCGGGTCGATCGTGTAGCTCGCCGACTGCACGGCGGATGATATCCAGCCTTCTTTGTTGCCGCGATATTCCCAGGTCCCGTTGCCTGAAACCGTGAACGTGTTCCCGACGGTGCCGACGGAGTAGCCCGGATCCGTCCCGTTATTGGTCGAGGTGAAGAACGCGCTCGGAGTGGTCGTGCTGATCGTCACCACCGTGCCCGAGGGTACCGCGCCCGGCGCGACGTCGACAGTCGGATTCGCGACCGTGCCAAGGGATTTAACGACCACGGTCCAGTCGCCGAGCGTCTGAGGCCCGGATGTCCCATAGCTCCCCGCGGTGAAGTATCCCGCCTCGAGCGAACCGAGCTTGGCAGTCTCGACCACAAGCCCCATTCCGCCAGGGAGCGTCGCGGTCTCGCCGGCGGCGGCCGAGTACGTCGACAGCGCGTGGATCGTGGTCCCACCGTCCCACGAGGTCAGGGAGACGAACGTCCAGACATCGGCGCCCGGATTGATCTCGTACGATCCAACGACCGCCGCAGGCCAGGTGACGACACGGCCTCCTGGCGATCCGTTCTGGATCGCCAGGGTGATCGTCCGTACCGCGTCCGCGGGCCAGTCGGTAAAGGTGAATGCCGAGGTGGATTCGTCCAGCACCACAGAATGGAATGCGGTCGCCGCGCTGAACGCCTCGCTCGAGCCTGCGTTGCCGTGGATCTGCCGGTTGTCGGTCCCCATCTTCACGCGTGCCACCGTCGGCGCGAAGTTCGCGATCTGCTTCGTTGGACCGAACCCCAGAAAGCTGTCGGCCGTCGGAGCGATCTGCACAGACCGCGGCTTGTTCGCCGCGTCGAATTGCGTGAAGCTTATATCCCACGCGGCGGAGCGACCCAGCGAGCCAAAGGCGAGCGAGGCAGTTGTGACGAGTAGCAGGCGAATCGATTTCATGGCTTATCTCTCGAAGGCGTGAACGAAGATCCAGTTGGGCCCACCCGAGACCCCGACGAACTTGGCAAAAACTCCATCCTCGTAGGCGATCTGCCCGAGCTCGCCGGCAGCCGCGCTGTCCGCGGGCATCGCGACCAGGGTCTCGCTCGCACCGGCGCCGGCGGCACCACGAATGTCGACACCGTCCTCGATATCGTCGACGAGACCTGCGGAGCCGACGTACTTGCCCACGGCGGGTTTCGCCCCCTCCCCGCCCTGCC
>CALFZM010000090.1 GCA_937952235.1 uncultured Opitutia bacterium
GTCCCAACGGCGCCGGCAAGACCACGGTCTTCAACCTCATCACGGGCGTCTATCCTCCCACCGAGGGCCGGGTCCGTTTCGCCGGGCAGGACCTCCACGGCCGGCGCGTGCACGAGATCGTGGCGCTGGGGATCGCGCGGACGTTCCAGAACATCCGGCTCTTCGGCTCGCTCTCGGTCTTCGACAACGTCCGGGTGGCCTGCAACCTCCACCGCGCGAGCAGCCCGCCGCAGGCGCTCGTGCGCCTCGGCGGCTTCCAGCGCGACGAAGCCGCCATCGCCCGGCGCGCGGAGGAACTCCTGGAGATCTTCAACCTCGGCCGCTTCCGCGACGTGCCCGCCCGCAGCCTGCCTTACGGCGAGCAGCGCCGGCTAGAGATCGTGCGGGGACTGGCGACGCAGCCGAAGCTGCTCCTGCTCGACGAGCCCGCCGCCGGCATGAATCCCACCGAGAAGCTCGCGCTGGTGGGGCTGATCCAGCAGATCCAGAAACAGTTCAACCTGTCGATCCTGCTGGTGGAGCATTCGATGAAGGTCGTCATGGCGTGCTGCCAGCGCATCGCGGTGCTCGATTACGGCGTGAAGATCGCCGAAGGAGCGCCCGCGCAGATCCAGAGCGACCCGAAGGTGATCGAGGCGTACCTGGGCGAGGATCACCAGAATTCGCTCGCGCACCACTGATCACGCGTCCCATCGCGCCGCGGCCATGCTCTCGGTCTCCGACCTCCACGTCTCCTACGGCGCCATCGCGGCGCTCGCCGGCATCTCGTTCCAGATCGAGCAGGGCTCGATCGTCACGCTGATCGGCGGCAATGGAGCGGGCAAGACCACCACCCTACGCACCATCTCGGGATTGCTGCGGGCGAAGTCGGGCCGGGTGGTCTTCCGCGGCGAGGACATCACGACGCTGCCGCCGCACCGCATCGTCGCCCGCGGGCTCTGCCACGTGCCCGAGGGCCGGATGATCTTCGCCAACCTCACGGTCGACGAGAACCTCGCGATGGGCGCGTACCTCCAGACCGACGCCGCGCGCAATGCCCGCAACCGCGACTACGTGTTCTCGATCTTCCCGCGGCTGAAGGAGCGGCTGCACCAGACCGCCGGCACCCTTTCCGGCGGCGAACAGCAGATGCTCGCCATCGGCCGCGCGCTGATGGGCAACCCCGCGTTCCTCATGCTCGACGAGCCGTCGCTCGGCATCGCCCCGCGGCTGATCTCCACGATCTTCGAGAAGATCGTGGAGATCAACCGCACCCAGGGAATCACCATCCTGCTGGTCGAGCAGAACGCCAACTTGGCCCTCGAGGTCTCGCATTACGCCTACGCGCTCGAGACCGGCCAGATCGCGATGCAGGGCGAGAGCCGCAAGCTGCGCGCCGATCCGCAGCTCAAGGCCACCTACCTCGGCGGCTGATCCGCCCTCTCCCGCGTCCCAACTGTCCGACGCCGCCCCGGGTTGTCCCGCCGAGCGGTGAACCCACGTTCGCCCATGCCCCTGCCGCCCGCCAGCCGAGTTTCCCTGCCGCGGGCGGTACCGGCCACGCGCCCGCCCCCTCACCCGCCCCTCGCTTCCATGCGCCTCCTCCGCATCCTCCTGCTCGCCCTCGCCGGCGGCGCCCTGCTGCCGGCCCAATCGTCCGTCGACGCCGGCTGGCCGGACCTCACGCGCGAAAACAAGCCGTGGACCCGCTGGTGGTGGCCCGGCAGCGCGGTCGACGCGGCGAGCCTCACGCGCCAGCTTGAACAATTCGCCGCGGCCGGTCTCGGCGGGGTGGAGATCACCCCGATCTACGGCGCGCGCGGGTACGAGGAGCGCTACCTCGAGTTCCTCTCGCCGCGGTGGCTGGCGATGCTGAAGCACACCGGGCGCGAGGCCCGGCGGCTGGGCCTCGGGGTCGACATGGCCACCGGCACCGGCTGGCCCTTCGGCGGCCCCTGGGTCACGCCGGAACACGCGCTGCAGCGCGTCGTGCTCAAGGACGGCCGCCTCACCGGGGAGCCGACGAAGATGCAGGTGAAGCGCGCCGCTCCGGGCGGCGAAGGGCTGGTGATCGACCCGTTCTCGACCGCCGCCCTCCACGCTTACCTGGCGCCGTTCGAACGGGCGTTCGCCTCGTTTCCGCGCGACCTCATCCGGGGCCAGTTCCACGACTCGTTCGAGTACTTCAACGCCAGCTGGACCACCCGGCTGCCGGAGGTCTTCCGCGCGCGGCACGGCTACGACCTGCTGCCCTACGCGACCGCACTCACGGCGCGCCATGCCGCGGAGGTGAATACCGTCGACCGCGACACGCTCGCACGGGTGAAGGCCGATTACCGCGACACGCTCGCCGAGCTGCACCTCGGCTACCTTCGCGCCTGGGTGGAATGGTCCCACGCCCGCGGCTGGCTCGTGCGCAATCAGTCCCACGGGGCTCCCGCCAACCTGCTCGACCTGTACGGGGCGGTGGACATCCCGGAAACCGAGATCTTCGGTTCGACGCCGTTCCCGATTCCCGGCCTGCGCCGGGCCGCGGAGGATGTCCGGCACGACCAGGACCTGCCGGAATCGCTGGTCGTGCGCATGGCCTCCTCGGCGGCGCACGTCATGGGCCGATCCCTGGCCTCGAGCGAGAGCGCGACCTGGCTGCGCGAACACTGGAAGGAGTCGCTCGCCTTCGTGAAACCGGAGTTGGACCGCATCCTCGCCGACGGCATCAACCACATCTTCTACCACGGCAGCGTGTTCTCGCCGCAGGACGCGCCGTGGCCGGGCTGGCTGTTCTACGCCTCGACCCAGTTCAACCCCAACAACCCTTGGTGGGACGACTTCGGCGCGCTCAACCGCTACCTCGCCCGCGCGCAGTCGGTGCTCCAGCGTGGGCGGCCCGACGGCGACGTGCTGCTGTACTGGCCGCTCGCCGACATCTGGGATCACGCCGACGGCCTGGCCAGGATGCTGAGCGTGCATCACGTCGACTGGCTGACGGGCCAGCCGGTCGGGGCGATCGCCCGTACCCTGCTCGAGCGCGGCTACGCGTACGACTACGTATCCGATGCCCAGCTACAACAGCTCCGGGTGGACTCGGCCGCGCTGGTGGCCCCCGGCGGCCGGTACCGCGCCCTCGTCGTGCCCGCGACGCGTCGCATGCCGGTGGCCACGCTGCGCCAGCTCGCGGAGCTCGCCGCGGCCGGAGCGACCGTGCTCTTCGAGCGGCTGCCGGAGGACGTGCCGGGATTCGGCCGCCTCGAGGCGCGCCGCGGCGAGTTCCGGCAGGAGCTGGGCCGGATTGACCGGGCGAGCGTGCAGGCCGACATCGCCGGCGCGCTGGCCGCCCGCGGCGTGCGCCGCGAACCGCTGGCCGACGCGGGGCTCAGCTTCCAGCGGCGGGCGACGGCGGACGGACACGATTACTTCGTCGTCAACCTATCCGCCCGGGCGCACGACGGCTGGATCGCGCTGGGCACGGCGCCGCGGGCGGTGACGCTGCTCGACCCCCTCCACGGCGGCGTGGGGCTCGCGCGGACGCGCTCCGGGAGCGGGGGCGCCACCGAGGTGTACCTGCAGCTCGCGCCGGGCGAGTCGCTGATCCTGCGCGTGTCCTCCCAGCCGGCGGCGTCGACGCTGCGACCGTGGATTTACGCGCAATCCGCCGACGAGCCGGTCGCGCTGGCCGGCACGTGGAACCTGACGTTCGAGAAGGGCGGCCCCGAACTTCCGCCGCCGCTGCGGACCCCGCTGCTGCGTTCGTGGACGGAGCTCGGTGGGGAGCCCGCGCAGCGTTTCGCCGGGACCGCGCGTTACCGGCTGGAGTTTGACGCGCCGCAGCGGCCGGCGGCCGAGTGGCGCCTCGACCTGGGCGACGTGCGGGAAAGCGCCCGCGTCAGTCTCAACGGCCGCGCGGTCGGCACGGCGTGGAGCGTGCCGTTTCACCTGCGGGTGGGCGCATTTCTCCGGCCCGGCCGCAATGTGCTCGAGATCGAGGTGACGAACCTCGCGGCCAACCGCATCCGCGATCTCGACCGGCGCAAAGTCGACTGGAAGGTGATGCGCGAAATCAATTTCGTGAACATCAACTACAAGCCGTTCGATGCCTCGAACTGGCCGCTCGCGCCTTCGGGATTGCTGGGCCCCGTCACCCTGACGCCCCTGCGGGAGCCGTCCTTCGACTGACCTTGGTGGAGCGGCTTGTCCTCAAGCCGCTGCCACTCCCCCCTCGCGACTCCTTCCGGCTCCAGCGGTTTCAAGACGGCATAGCCATTCTCTGAGGGCCGTGGTCCGTCGCAGTGGCGGTGCCGGCCGGCGCGGAAATCGGTTGTGCGGTCGCGCAAACGACCCACGCTCGGCCTCATGCGTACGCCTTCCTTCCGCGGAGCCAGCTGATGCCGGAGTCGCTCAAGATCATCCTCGAAATCCTGCTCGTGCTCGGGCTCGTGGCCGCCAACGGGTTCTTCGTGGCGGCGGAGTTTGCGCTCGTGAAGGTGCGGGCCAGCCAGTTGCGGCCGATGAAGAAGACCGGCGGGTGGCGGGTGAAGCTCGCGCTGCAGGCGACCGAGCACCTCGATGCCGTCCTTTCCGCCACGCAGCTCGGCATCACGCTCGCCAGCCTCGGTCTCGGGTGGATCGGCGAACCGGTCATCGGCCACCGCCTGGAGCCGCTGCTGCGCGAGTTCGGCATCACGGATCCGGGAGCGGTGAAGTCCATCTCGTTCGCGGTGGCGTTTTCGATCATCACCTTCTGTCACATCGTCCTGGGCGAACTCGCCCCCAAGTCGCTCGCGATCCAGCGGCCGAAGGCCGTCTCGCTGAACGCCGCGGGGCCGTTGATCATTTTCTACCGGATCTTTTTTCCCTTTATCTGGCTGTTGAACGGTGCGGCCAACCGGATCCTGCGCTGGTGCGGCCTCGAACCGGCGAGCGAGAGCGAACATGCGTTCAGCGCGGAAGAGCTGGAGTACGTCTTCTCCCAGGCCCGGCATGCGCATCCGGGCGATGCGCTGATCAACCGGATCATGGTGCGCTCGCTGCGGCTCCGCTCGGTGACGGCGGCGCAGGTGATGCGTCCGCGGGAGCAGATCGTGGCGTTGTGGAGCGAGAAGCCCCTCGCGGAGAATCTGCGGGTGGCGCAGACCGCGGGCTTCAGCCGGTTCCCGGTCTGCCGGGGCTCGGTCGACGACATCCAGGGCATCCTGCTCGTGCGGGAATGGCTCTGGCAGATCCAGTTGCTCGGACCCGACGCCTCGTTCGAGCCGCTCATCCGGCCCGCGCTCACCTTCACGTTGAAGACGCCGATCCACACGATGATCGAGCTCTTCCGCAACTCCCGCAGTCACCTCGCCGTCGTGCTTGACGCGGAGCAGAAGACAGCGGGCGTGGTGAGCTTCGAGGACGTGCTGGAGGAGATTGTCGGCGACATCCGCGACGAATTCGACCTCGGCCGCGGGCCCGTGTTCGAGCAGACGGAAAATGCCATCGTGGTCAGCGGCCTGTTCACGATGCGCGAGCTGCAGGCCGAGACCGGCTGGGCCTTCGAGTGGCAGCCGCGCGAGAACGTCGCCGGCTGGGCCGAGCGCCACCGGGGACAGGCGCTGAAGCGCGGCGACACCTTCACCGTCGGCGACTACCGCGTGACCGCGACGGAGGTGGTGGCCGAGCACCCGCGGCGGCTGCGGGTCGAGCGGCTGCCGGCGGAGGGGAAATAGCAGCGAACGATGTCCCGCGCGAACTCCTCCTGGCCCGCCCGCGCCGTCGCGCGGCTCGATGCCTTGTCCCCCCGCGCGCTCGTCTGGGGTTCCGCCCTCGCCGCGGGGCTCGTGGCGACGCTCTGCTTCGCGCCGCGCTACTGGCTGTGGCCCGCGGTCGGGGTGCCGCTGGGCGACCTGGTCGCCATCCAGCCCGAGCTGAACCGCGCGTTCTTCGCGCTCCAGCAACTCGCGCACCCCTGGGCGCCGGTCGCCGATCCGACCAACCGCGTCATCGAGTGGCGCCTGCTATTTCCGCTGCTTGGCCACTCTCTGCGCCTGCCGGAAGCGATCTACCTCGCCCTGCCCCACGCCGGCTGCGTGCTGGCGCTCGCGGCGGTCGCAGGCACGGCCTGGCGCGTCACGGCCGACCGGTTCGTGACGCTGGGCCTTGCCGTGCTGGCCGCCACGACGTCGTGGTTCTTCGTCGCGACCGGCTGGCTCGCCTATTTCGACTCGTGGCTGATGGCCGGCCTGCTCCTCGCCAGCTTCGGCCGCCACCGCGCAGTGCTGCTGGCCGCGGCGCTCCTGACACCGTGGATCGATGAACGCTTCATTCTCGCGTTGCCGCTGGCGCTGGCGGTGCGTGGGTACGGCCCCGGCGCGGCCCTCGGCGACCGTCGGAGGTGGTGGACCGATGCCGCCGTCCTCGCCGCCGGCGTCGTCCCCTACCTGGCTATTCGCCTCGGTGCCGAACTCACCCAGGTGCGCGCCACGTCGCAATCGTACTGGTCCGATCGTCCCCTGCTGCCCGCTCCGTGGCACGCGACCCTCTGGGCCACCTGGAGCGGGTTGCGGCTGGCCTGGATTCCGGTGGCGGCTTTCGTCCTGGCCACCTCCGGCCGGAGCCGGTGGCTGGCGGGCGGACTCGTCGCCATCACCCTGGCCGTCAACCTCTGCGTCGCCGATGACCTCAGCCGCTCGATGTCGATCGCGCTGCCGGCGATGGTGGCCGGCGCGCTGCAGCTCTGGCGGAAGGATCCTGGACGCTTCCGCCGCCTCCTTCCCTGGCTATGCGCGGGAAACCTGCTGCTGCCGGCGCACCACGTGATCGCCTCGCCGGGAAATCCCGAGACCACCCACCATTCGGTACCCGTGCTCAGCCTGCCCGCGGAATGGGCCCGGAGCAACGAACCGCCCTACATCGCGAGTCCGTTCGTGTACAACCGACGTGGCATGGACGCCTTCCAGCAAGGGGACCGGGCCCGGGCGATGGCAGCGTTCGACCTTGCGCTGCGTTTTGACCCGGATTTCTCGCGCGCCCGAGCCAACCGGGGCATCCTGAATTTTCTCGCCGGTGACCGCACCGGCGGGATGGCGGACATCGACGCGGCGCTGCTGCGCTCGCCTCAGTTGTGGGAAATCCGGATGCGCCGTGCTGGATTCCGCCAGCAGCTGGGCGACCTGCGCGGCGCGCTCGAGGATGCACGGCTGACCCTGCGGACGATGCCGGCGGATTCCAACCGGCGCGCCGAGCTGGAAAAGCTCGAACGCACCCTCGCGGCGCAACTGCCGCGCTAGCCGGTGGGGTTCGAGCGGCACCGGGCTGCGCTCGGGCGCTGAGCCAACGATTCAGAGCCGGAATGATGCCGTTGCGGTGGAGCCGCCTGTCCCCAGGCGGCTGACGTGCGATGGATCGGTCCGCAGCAGCTTGAGGACAAGCTGCTCCACCTTTCACAGTGCGGCCTTTTTCACGGCTGATTCGAAGGCCAACTGCATCATTCCGGCCAAGCGCAGCCGCACGCTTCCGTGAACCTTGGACCTGCGTCGGCCTTGGCGCGCACGATTCGGCACTGGCGGGAGGGAAGATCGTCAGGCTGCCGGCGTTCACCCAGGGCTGAGGCCGGGTTTCGCGCAGAGGCGCAGCGAAGCCCAAGGCTAACGTCCTCTGCGCCTTTGCGTCTTTGCGCGAGACTGGATTGGTTTTTGACCCATGACGACGCGTTCGCCGCCCGGCGTAATGAAACCCGGTACGGCAGCGAGGCCGCCGACCGCGGCACGATCCATATGCAGGTGGAGGCAGGCCCTGAGCCAGATGATGCCGTTGCGGTGGAGCCGCCCGTTCCCAGGCGGCCGACGCGCGATGGACCGGTCCGCAGCAGCTTGAGGACAAGCTGCTCCACCTTTCAGTGCGGACGCTTTCATGGCTCGGCTGGACGCCAGCGCCGCGGCCGGCACACGGAGCCCGCTTGATTTCTGCGCGGGACTGCTACACTAGCGGGCTCTTTTCCCGTCCGCGCGGCTCCCTCCGGGCCGCCGGCAACTGTTCCACGCCACCATCATGTCCACTGCCACACCGCAAAAGTTCGAGTTCCAAGCCGAGATCAAGCAGCTGCTCGATATCGTCATCCACTCGCTCTATACGGAAAAGGAAATCTTCGTCCGGGAGCTGGTGTCCAATGCGTCCGATGCGCTCGAGAAGCTTCGCCACACCCAGCTGACCGAGAAGGAGATCTTCGACGACACCCTGGAGCTGGAGATCAACCTCACGACCGACGACAAGGCGCGCACGATCACGATCCAGGATTTCGGCATCGGCATGACGCGCGAAGAGCTGGTGCGCAACCTGGGCACCATCGCGCATTCGGGCTCCAAGGCGTTCCTCAAGGCGCTCGGCGAAGGCGGCGCGAAAAACGCCAACCTCATCGGGCAGTTCGGCGTCGGATTCTATTCCGCCTTCATGGTCGCGAAGAGCGTGAAGGTTTATTCGCATTCGTGGCGCAAGGACGAGCCCGGCCACGTCTGGTCGAGTGACGGCTCCGGCAGCTACGAGATCGAGGAGGTCGACGGCCAGCGACGCGGCGCCAAGATCGTGATCGAGTTGAAGGACGACTGCGCGGAGTTCGCGCAGGCGTGGAAGATCGAGGAGATCGTGAAGCGCTACAGCGCGTTCGTCTCGTTTCCGATCAACCTGAACGGCAAGCGGCTCAACACCGTCCAGGCCCTCTGGCTGCGCAGCAAGAACGAGATCAAGGAGGAGGAGTACACCGAGTTCTACAAGTTCCAGGCTCACGCGTATGAGGAACCGCGGCTGCGCCTTCACTTCAGCGCCGATGCGCCGCTCGCGATCAACGCGCTGCTGTTCGTCCCGAAGGAAAACACCGAGAAACTCGGGCTGGCCCGGCTCGAGCCGGCCGTCGCGCTCTACTGTCGCAAGGTGCTGATCGACGCGCAGCCCAAGGATATCCTCCCCGAGTGGCTGCGGTTTCTAAAGGGAGTCGTGGACAGCGAGGACCTGCCGCTGAACATCTCGCGCGAGACGATGCAGGACCGCTCGCTGATCGAGAAACTGAACAAGGTCATCACGAAACGCTTCCTCAAGTTCCTCGAGGATGAAGCCAAGCAACGCCCGGAAGCCTACGACGAGTTCTACCGGGAATTCGGCCACTTCATCAAGGAGGGCGCCGCCCTCGACCATACGCACAAGGACCAGCTCACCAAACTGCTCCGCTTCGAGTCTTCGCGGACGGAGAAAGGGAAGACGACCTCGCTGGCCGACTACATTTCCCGGTTGGGCGCCGAACAGAAGGAAATCTATTACCTGGTCGGTCCCAATCGCGCCTCCATCGAGGCCGGCCCGTACCTCGAAGGCTTCAAGGCGCGCAACCTGGAGGTGCTGTTCTGCTACGAGGCCGTCGACGAGTACGTGATGACGCACGTGCGCGAATTCGACGGGAAGAAGCTGCTCGCGGCGGACCACGCCGATGTGAAGCTCTCCGACCTCCCGCAGCCGGAAGGCGCCTTGGGCGAGGAGGACGTGAAGACGCTCACCGCCTGGATCAAGGAGACGCTGGGCGAGCGGGTGGCGGAGGTGAAGGCCAGCGACCGGCTGGTCGATTCGCCGGTGCTGGCGCTCAATGCCGACAAGTTCACGTCGCCCCACATGCGCCGCATGATGAAGGCGATGAACAAAGAGGGCGGCGACAGCCCGCTGCGCGTGAACCTCGAGATCAACCCCCGTCACGCCGTGATCAAGCGGCTGTTCGAAACCCGCGCCGGCCAGCCCGAAAAGGCGAAGCTCGTCGCGGAGCAACTGCTCGATAACGCCCTGATCAGCGCCGGACTGCTCGACGACGCCACGACGATGGTGGCGCGGTTGAACAAGCTGCTCGAAAGCGTTTGAGCCGAACGATTCAGCAGGAGCGGAGCCGCTTGTACCCGGGCGGCTGACGTTCGGCCGATCCCTACGCAGCGGCCAGAGTGCCCAAGCCGATCAGGGCGGGATCCGAAACGCAAAGACGCGAAGGAGAGCAAAGACTCGCGAAGGAAAACCTGGCGAAACTTCGCGTTCCTTTGCGACTTCGCGTTCAGGTTTGGGCTACGGAGTCATTGAATCTGCTCTAGAGGACAAGCCGCGCCACCTTTCCGTGCCCTCGTTTTCGTCCTGCCCTAGGCGGCCGGCGGATGCGCCTGCTTCGCGTGCACCGAGCCGTGGGGCTTGTGCGTGTGGTGGGGATGAGCCGGCGGCGCATGCGGTTTGTGCGGGCCGGCGGGCACCGGCCCGGCGGGATGGAGCCGCCGCCCGCGCGGCCGGTCTTTCCAGGTGCGCAGAATGATCGCGTAACCGGCCACGCCGCCGATGATGCCGAGAATGGCGGCGCCGAGATACAGCGAGGTGACGGCGTGGGCGGAAAGCAGGACCTTCTTGGGCGCCGACTTGGCATCCTTCCACACCTTCGCGGGGCTCGCGCCGCGCACGACTTCACCGACGAAGTAGCACGAAGAAAGGTGCACGGGAGCCGTCAGCGGGGTGGAAAGAAACTGCAGCGCGATGCAGAGCAGGATGTTTCCGCGCACCAGCAGCGCCGCGATGCAGGCAAAGACCGACTGCGCCGGAAGGAACGGGACGATGGTGATGGGGAAACCGACCAGCCAGGCGCGGGCCAGGGAGCCGGCGGTGGGTTGCCACAACGCCTTGTTCAGGATGCCATCACCGAGCCAGCGGTGCACCCGCGTGCCCCGCATCCGGCTGCGCGAAAGCCGTTGTTTGTGCATCCAGCGCAGGATCCATAAGGGCAGTCTCACGGGGGGAAGCTCCAAAGTGCGCCCGTCTCTTCGGCGGCGTCAACACCTCGGTGCGCATTTGGGTAGCGATACGCAGCGGCGACGGGCGCCAAACCCCGTGCCCCGAGCAGGTGACCCTTCAGATCACCCTTCAAAGCGGCCGCACTGAAAGGTGGAGCGGCTTGTCCTCAAGCCGCTGCGGACGGGTTCGTCGAACGTCAGCCGCCCGGGGACGGGCGGCTCCACCCCTAACAACCGTTCCAGCTCAGGGCAGCACGCGCACCTTGATGTTCCGGTACATCACCTTGCTCTCCGGATCGTGTCCCTGGATGGCGAAGGTGCCGCGCGAGAGAAAGCGGCCTTCCATCTTCGGCGGCGGAGCCGGGGGCGTCGGCTCCGTGAAATCGACGATCTGCCGTCCGTTCACGAAGGTCTGAATGCGTTTCCCTTCCACCCGCACCACCATCGTGTACCACTCGTCGTCCTTTGCGGGTGCCACGAGGTTGTCCTTCACCGCATAGAGGCCGGCGCCCTTTTTCACGTCGCGGTGGGTGTTGTTCACCTGCACTTCATAACCCTTCGCGGGCCAGTTGGTTTCCTGATACTGCGTGTGGATGTAGACGCCGGAATTGCCCTTGGCGGCCGCCTTGATGTCGAGGCTGAGCTCGAAGTTCTTGAAGTCCGCTCCCGCGACCGGGCCCGTGTAGAAGAGGTGCGACTTCTTCCACCCGGCCGCCTTCGCCTTCGCAGCGTCGCTGAAGGTCACGATGCAGCCGTCCTCCACGGTGAAGGCACCTTTGTCCTCGCTGGCTTTCCAGCCGTTGAGCGACTTGCCGTCGAAGAGGAGCTGCCATCCGGCGGCTTTCTCCTGCGTCGAGAGGGTGTTATGGGCGGCGGGCGCCGCGAGGACGGAGCTCGCGGCCAGGCCGGCGAGGGCAAGCGATAACAGGATGGGTTTCATGGGTAGGGAAAAGGCAGGGCGACAGTAGCGCGCCGGCATCACGGCACAACAAACGAAACGTCGGCCGAGGTCAGTTTCACGTCGCCGGGCGAGACATCGTCCAGTTGCAGCACGAGGGTATTAAGGCCGGGACGGACGGCGGCCTGCAGGGTCGCGGCCGGCTTCACGAGCGTACCGTTGAGCCACGCGTTGCGGACGGGTCCGGCGATCGCGAACGTCGCCGGCCCGCCGGACGCCGCCTGGAACTGCGTGGCCGCAAAGAGGCCGCGGTTGTTGCCCCGATTGGGCACGATTTCCTCCACGACCCGGCCCGGCAGCACGCCGCTCGTGAGCGTCAGCACCGGGCGCCAATCCGACAGCGTGAGGTCGCCGGCGACCACGCGCTCGACGCCGAGATGCTGGTTCTGGCTGACGACAAGGTAGAGCTGCCACGCCCGTGCCACGCCGCCCTTGGCCGCGTCGTAGTCTCCCGGCTTGCCCAGCAGGGAGAGGAACTTGAAGAGGTCCAGGCGCTCCTCCGGCAGCAGCGCGTCGACCAGACCGGCGGGCATCAGCGAGCCGACGCTCGTGCGCCGCACGATGTTCTGGGCGGGGATCGAGACGTCCCGGTTGGCCGCGTCGCGCAGCAGGACCTCCGCCGCGGTCTCGCGCACGATCATGCCGTTGTGTTCCTGCCCGTCGCGCGTGGCGATGAGGGCCGAGTGGTAGCCCTCCTTGATTTTCGCGTTGGGATACAGGATCGATTCGACCAGGTAGTCCGGGGGAGCGCTCGCACCGATGCTGGTGAGATCCGGGCCCAGTTTGCCGCCCGCTCCTCCGATCGCGTGGCAGGCGACGCACGCCAGCTCCGCCCGGCGGTAGATGTATTCCCCGCGGGCCGCATCGCCCTTTGCCAGCGCCTCGCGCGCGAGCGCCTGCAGGCCCGCCGCATCGAGCTTCACGTCGGCCAGGGAAAGTCCGGCGTGGCGCACAAGCACCGGCACGAGCGCCTGGTGCTGGGTCCCTTCGCGCGCGGGGCGCAGCCCCGCCCGGGCCGTCGCCGCCGGGATCGCCGCCGTCTCGAGTTCGCGGGCGAGCCGCGCGCTCACGCCCCGGATGCCCAGGAGCGAACGCCAGAGTTCCTGCGCTGCCGCCTCGTCCGTCGTGGCCCGCAACACCGCGAGCACCGACGGCACCGCGGTGGGCAGCTCGAGCCCCGCCAGCGTCACGACCGCCGCCCGACGCACAGCCGGCGGGGAGCGCTCGCCCGCCAGGTCCTGCAGCGCCGCGAGCACCGGCGCCCCGCCGATATCGCGCAGCGAGGCGAAGGCCGCCGCGCGATCCGCCGCCGACGTCGCGGGCGCGCCAGCCAGCTCGACCAGGCGCGGGACCAGCGAACCCAGCTTCCAGATGCCCGCCAGCTGCACCGCGGTCGTGCGCACCCCCGCGTTGTTCGAGCGCAGCAGCTCGCCGAGCGCCCCCAGGTCGCCGGCGGGTTTCACGGCGCGCAGGCGG
>CALFZM010000091.1 GCA_937952235.1 uncultured Opitutia bacterium
CTATTTCCACGCGCGAGCGCGTGGGGACCAATGAAGTGCTCACCTATCTGCCGCTGATGGCCGCGGGCGACCTTTACCGCCAGGAGTTCTACAATGTGGTCATCGACCACCTCGGCCGCGTGGGCCAGCTGGCGGGAGCCAACCCCATCCGCCGCTACCAATGTGGTCCGAATCCCCTCGCCGGTGCATTCAACCGGCCGGAGGGAGAGGTGCCCGGACTCGGCGGCTGTCCCATCCAGTTCTCGGCGAAGTTTGCCGGCCTGAAGCTGAAGGGGGACTGCAGGAGCGTCGGCGTGGACTTCGAAGCCGGCTTGAAGTTCAGCGCAAAGAAGGATTTTCGCAGCGGCGAAACCACGCTGAAGGGCGGCGTCGGCCTCGAGATGGAGTTGTCGGACGTGGGCCAGCTCGAGGGCGGCGGTGCGCTCGTGGTGGTGTGGGATCGCGGCAACGACCTGAGTTTTGTCGGGGTCGAGTCCGGCGCCAGCGCCACGCTGGCCGGTATCCCGGGCCTGGAGCACGAGTTCAAGGAGGGCGACGTGCCCTTTGGCGCCAAGCTCCCGGGCGCCGGGTCGCCCGACCTCGTCAAAGTCGGCAGCGAAACCACGCTCGGCGTGACCCTCGGTCCCCGCGGCGTCGAGCCCACGCTCCGCGGCAGCGCCGGCATCGAGGTCCTCGGACGCGACCTGGTGCGAGCGGAGCTCTGAGCCAAATGATGCCGTTGCGGTGGAGCCGCCTGTCCCCAGGCGGCTGACGTGCGATGGACCGGTCTGCAGCGGCTTGAGGACCAGCCGCTCCACCTTTCAGACCCGCTCCAGCTTGATCGGATAGGTCTGCCCCGACGCGAACTGCGCGACGTAGAGACTGCCTTCGTCGTCGACGATCACGTCGTGCGGGTGCGTGAAGACGCCGCCCTCGTTTCGCATCGGCCGCAGCCGGCCATCGTCTCCATACTCTGGAGACGAACCCGCGATGTTCGACACCACGCGCAGGTTCGCGTCGAGGACCGAAACGAAGCCGCGGCTCGCGCGGTCCTTCGGCCAGTTGTCCGCGAGGTGCGCGACGAAGAAGTGCCCGTCGTGCCGCCGGATCTGCCGCGGATTTCCGCCTGGCAGGTCCACCTGCTGCAGCTTGCGTCCGTCGAGCGAGAGCCGAAGCAGGTACTGCTGGTCGCTCATCGCGATGAGCAGGCTCGGATTCGCCGGATCGCGCGCATCGACCATGCCGCCGTGCGGCCCCCAGTGCACGATGCCGCCTTCCGCGCCGCCGAAGATCCGGCGAAACTTCCCATCCGCGCCGTACTGCGTGAAGTAATCCCGGCCGTACCCGTCGAGCACGACGAACTCACCGTTCGGAAGGTGCAGCGTCCACGACGGCCGATACTGCTCCTTCTTCTCGTACTTCCCCGTGGCCTCGGGCCAGCCCCACTCCTCCAGGATCCGGCCGTCGAGCGTCGCCTTCACCACGCGGTTCGTGGCGAGACACGTGATGAACAACCGCTCTCGGCCGCCCTCGGTCACGAGCGACAGCCCGTGCGCGCCGGGAAACTGCGTGCCCCACTTGTGCACCAGCCGCCCGCGCCGGTCGTAGACGATGACGTTGTTCGCGGCGTGATTCGTCAGCAGGATGATGTGCCCCTCGCGGTCGCGCGCGAGCCCGTGGCAGTCCTTGACCGGCGTATCCGAGCCCAAGATACCCCAGTCCGGCACGACGCGGTAGCGGAACGAACCCTGCCCAAGGATGGGCCGCGCCGGTTGCGCGCAGGCCCGTTTCGCGGCCACTCCGGTGGCGGTCGCGAGTACGACCGCGCGCAGGAAGCGGCGACGGGAGGCCACGGATGACGGCGTGCCCGACTGGCTCAGCGTCCGCAGCATTGCTTGTACTTCCTCCCGCTGCCGCAGGGGCAGGGATCGTTGCGGCCGACCTTTGGGCCGGCCGACTTCACGGGCGCGGGGCCGTTGCGCACCGCCCGTGTGTAGATCCAGGCGCCGTCGACGCGGGCAAACTCCGACTTCTCGGCCATCGGCTGCTCGGTGCCCTCATGGGCGAAGTAGGCCGTGAAATCCACGAACGCCGTGTCCGGCTTCGGGCCCGTTTCGTGTGCGTGCACGACAAGCCGCGTCCATTTCAACTCGTCGCCGTCGGCGGGCTCCTCGACGAACGGCTGCCGCATCGTCCCGGCATAAGTGCGATGCAAGTGCCGCAAATCGCGCACGACGTGCGCCGTGAACCGCGAGCGCATGAGCTCCTCCGCCGAGGCCGCGGCGCGTTCCTGTTTCAGGATGGGCCCGCAGCACTGCCCAAAGGTCTTGTTGCTGCCGCACGGGCAGGGCGATTCCGGGGACAGGGTGGTCGCAGCAGGTGAAGGCGTGCTCATTCCCGCAAAACCTGCGGGGTGCCGAAACCCCAGGCGAGCCCGAAGCAAAGGACGCCCGCCCCGGTTCCGGTCGAGTGGCCGCCACGCCGACCGAGCACGGCGCCGCCCGCCGCATGCCCGTGCCGAAAGACGCACACCGGATGAATCGCCCTGTACACCGCCGCCGTGAACCGTACCCTGCCACCATACCCGTCGCCCCCGGCGTCATGAAAACCCTCCGCCCCGCCCTGTCCCGTCGCTCCTTCCTCAAACTCGGCACCGCCGCCGCCGGCGTGCTCGCCTTCCCGCAGATCGTGCCTTCGGGCGTGCTCTTCGGCGCCAACCCCGCGCACCGCCGGCTCAACGTCGCCATCATCGGCTGCGGCAACCGCAGCATGGCCCTGCTGCCGGCCATCCTCGAGGAGGGCGACAATGTCGTCGCGCTGTGCGACGTGGACGCCGCCCAGATTGCGCGACGCAAGCGCGCCGAGGCCAATCCCGGGAAAAAACGCCCGGGACGCGACTTCTCCGCGGGCCTGGCGAAGGCGAAGGAATATTCCGACTACCGCCAGTTGCTCGAGCGCGAAAGGAACCTCGACGCCGTGATCGTCGCCGCCGGCCAGCGCTGGCACATGCCGATGAGTGCGGCCGCGTTGAAGGCCGGCCGGGCGGTGTTCTGCGAAAAGCCGCTGGCGCACAGCGTCGCGGAAGCGCGGGCGATCGCGGACATGATGAAGGGCAGCAAGCTGGTCACGCAGGTCGGCACCCAGGGCGGCGCCACCGATGCCTTCCGCCGGAGCATGGAGATCATGCAGTCCGGCCTGCTCGGGCAGATCCGCGAGGTCCATTGCTGGATGGACCGCACGTTTCCGCCGAGCGAGGACATCGCGCAGAATGCCGACCCGATGCCAGCCGGCCTGAACTGGGACGCGTGGTGCGGCCCCTCGCCCGTGCATCCGTTCAAGCAGCACTATCTCGGCGGCTGCCTCATGTGGGGGCGCTGGCTCGACTACGGCGACGGGCACCTGGCCGACATGGGCGCCCATGCCCACAACCTCCCGCTGCGCGCCCTCGAACTCGGGCCGCCGATCCGCGTCTCCGTGAAAAGCGCCGAGCCCGTCAAGGCCGCCTACCCCTCGCAGAACGACTTCCGCTGGGACTTCGCCGCCCGCGGGAAATACGCGCCGGTGAGCGTGTGGTGGCATGACGGCCCCGAGGCCGGGCCGCCGCGCGAGCACACGAAGGATCTGCTCGCGACCTACGGGCGCGTGCCGACGAACGGATGCCTCTTCCTGGGCGACAAGGGCATCCTGTTTTCGGATGCCTGGGGCCAGAAGGGCGTCATGCGACTGAAGGACGACGCCAGTCCCAAGTGCCGCGGCGTGCTCGACCACGAGGCGGCCAAGCCGATCCCGGTCGTCTACCCGCGCACGCCCGGCCAGAACCACATGAAGGAATTCCTGGACGCCTGCCGCGGCGGACCGAAGACCTTCCAGGACTTCACGATCGCCGCCCGGGCCGCCGAGTTCGGCATGACCGGGATCGTGGCGCTGCGACTGGGCCGCGACATCGAATGGGACAGTGCCAACCTGAAGGCGAAGGGCGCGCCCGACGCCGATCGCTGGATTCACCTGCCGCAGCGCAAGAAGTGGATCACGTGACCTTCCGGTCCTGCCGCGGCGTGGGACCGGGGAGTGGCCCCACGAAACACCCGGAATACACGGAGACATCTGCCATGCTTCCGTGTGTTCAGTGGCTGGAATGATCGAGCGTTCGCTGGATCCACGCCACCGCCGCTCGCCATGAACCCGGCGGTTTTCTTCGTCCTCCTGACGATCTGCGTGCAAGGCCTGCGCGCGGCGGATGCGCTGCGGCCGAACGTCCTCTTCATCGCCGTCGACGACCTCGGCAACGTGCTGCATTCCGCCGGCGACCGCATCGCCTCCACGCCGCACCTCGACCGGCTGGCGGCGACCGGGGTGCGCTTCGATCGCGCCTACAACCAGATTCCGCTCTGCAATCCGAGCCGCGCCTCCGTGCTCACCGGGCTGCGGCCCGACGTGACCGGCGTGTACGATCTCGACCGGCATTTCCGCGCCGCGTTGCCCGACGCCATGACGCTTCCGCAGTTGTTCAAGGCGAATGGCTGGTTCAGCGCCCGCGTCGGAAAACTCTTCCACTACGACGTGCCGCGCGGCATTGGCACCGACGGCCTCGACGACGAACCCTCGTGGCACGTGACCGTGAATCCCAAGGGCCGTGATGTGACGGACGCGGCATCGATCGTGAATCCCACTCCCCAACGGCCGGTGAGCGCAGCCCTGAGCTGGCTGCAGGCGGAGGGCGCGGACGAGGAGCAGACCGACGGCCTGATCGCGACCGCCGCGATCGCGCTGCTGGAGCAGCTGAAGGCAAAGCCGTTTTTCCTCGGTGTCGGTTTCTTCCGGCCGCATACGCCCTTCGTCGCCCCGAAGAAGTATTTCGAGCTGTACCCGCTGGAAAAGATCCAGCTCCCGTTCACGCCGCGCGACGACCGCGCCGACATTCCGCCGGCGGCCTTCGCGCACAACAACCCCACGCCCCACTACGGGCTCGACGAACTCACGGTGCGAACCGCACTCCAGGCCTATTACGCGTCCGTCTCGTTCGTCGACGCGCAGATCGGCCGGCTGCTCGATGCCCTCGACCGGCTCGGCCTCGCCCGGAACACGATCGTCGTGGTGTGGAGCGACCACGGCTACCATCTCGGCGAACACGGTGGCGTCTGGCAGAAGCGCTGCCTCTTCGAGGAATCCGCGCGCGCGCCGCTGCTGATCCGCGATCCCGCCGCCCGCGGCAACGGCCGCGCCTGCACGCGGATTGTCGAGTTGGTCGATCTCTATCCGACCCTCGCCGAACGGGCCGGCCTGCCGCGTCCCTCCTCCCTGGGCGGCCGCAGCCTGGTGCCGCTGCTGCAGGATCCCGCGGCAGAGTGGGCGGGAGCGGCGGTCACGCAGATCCTGCGCCCGCCCGACGCGCGTTTCTCCGCTCCGGTGATGGGCCGGAGCGTGCGGACGGAGCGCTGGCGCTACACGGAATGGAACGAGGGCCGGGAAGGCCGCGAATTGTATGATCACGCAGTCGATCGCCATGAGTTCCGCAACCTGGCCGGGGATCCGGCCCACGCGGCGACGATCGAGAACCTGCGTGAGCGGCTCGCGCCGCACGCCCGCGGCCTGCCGCCGGATACGCC
>CALFZM010000092.1 GCA_937952235.1 uncultured Opitutia bacterium
CCGCCGCCTCCGGTGCCCTCGGGGGCCCGCACCTCGACCTGCGCCACCTCGGCGGCCGGCGGCACCTGCTCTTCGGTCCCTTCGCGACCTGGACGACGCGGTTTCTGCACCGGACCGGGCGGCGCACCGATCTCGCCGCCTCGCTCCGTCCGGCAAACGTCCCCACGCTGCTTCGCACCGGGCTGCGCCAGCGCGTGCTGCTCCAGTTTCTGGTCCGGCAGGCGCTCCAGAACATGGATACGCGGCTCGCGGCGCTGCGGGCGTTCTATCCCGCGGCCCGCGCGGAAGACTGGCGCCTGGTCGAAGCGGGGATCCGCGTGCAGGCGCTCAAGCGCGCCGACGCCGGCCGGATCTCCTTCGGGACCGAAGTGATCACGGCTCCGGATGCGTCGCTCGCCGCGCTCCTCGGCGCCTCACCGGGCGCATCGGTGGCGACCGACATCGCGCTGCAGGTCCTCCAGGCATGCTTCCCGGCGCTGCTCAGCGCCGCGCCCGCCCGCGCGCAACTCCGCAGCATGGTGCCGGCCTGGGACCTCGACCTCACCGCGCCGTCAGCCGCACGCGCGTTTCAACGCCTGCGCGCCGAAAGCGACGAGCGCCTGGGACTTTCGCCTTCCGTCGCAGGTTGAACGAAGCACGCGATGGAAGGTTTCGCAGTTGCCACTCCTGCGACGTCCCCGCTCAGCTAGCGCGCGTCGCCGCCCCATGATTCGTCTCCTCACCCTGCCACCGGGCTGCCGCGCGGCCCTCGCCCTCGTCTTCCTGGCCCTGTTCGCCGCCGGGTGCGGCCGGGCGCCCGAATCCGGGTCGAAGGATGCGATCAAGATCGGCTTCCTCGTGAAACAGCCCGAGGAGCCCTGGTTCCAGCTCGAGTGGAAATTCGCGGATCAGGCCGCCCGGGAGCTGGGTTTCACACTGGTCAAGATCGGCGCCACCGACGGGGAGAAGGTGCTTGCCGCCATCGACAACCTCGCGGCCGGCGGCGCGCGTGGCTTCGTGATCTGCACACCCGACACCCGGCTCGGACCGGCCATCGTCGCGCGGGCTCGCACCGCCGGGCTCAAGCTGCTCGCGGTCGATGACCAGTTCATCGGCGCGGACGGCCGGCCGATGGAACAGGTGCATTACCTCGGCATTTCCGCGCGGAAGATCGGCGAGACCGTCGGCCAGACGCTCGCCGCCGAGATGAAGCGACGGGGCTTCGCGCCGGCCGACACGGCGGTGTGCGTCGTGACGTTCGACGAACTCGCCACCGCCCGGGAACGCACCGAGGGCGCCGTCGCCGCGCTCACCGCGGCCGGGCTTCCCGCAGGCCGGATCTTCCGGGCGCCGACGCGCACGCTCGATATTCCCGGCGCGCTCGACGCGACCAGCGTGCTGCTCACCCAGCAACCGGCGGTGAAGCACTGGCTGGTCTGCGGACCCAACGACAACGCCGTCCTCGGCGCCGTCCGGGCGCTCGAGGGCCGGAACTTCCCCGCGGAGAGCAGCGTCGCCGTCGGGATCAACGGGACCGACTGCATCGTCGAACTCGAGAAGGCGAAGCCCACCTCCTTCCACGGCTCGATGCTGCTCTCGGCCCGCGCCCACGGCTACCAGACGGCCGTGATGATGCACCGATGGATCCGGGACGGCGTCGAGCCGCCCCTCGATACGCGCACGGTCGGCGTGCTGATCACGCGCGACAATTTCCGGCAGGTACTGCGGGAACAGGGCCTGCGCGACTAGCCGGGCCCGCCTCGCTCCCAACCCGATTCCCGCCGTCCGTTGCCTCCGCCACCCGTCCTCGCGTTCGCCGGCATCACCATGGATTTCCCGGGCGTCCGCGCGCTCGAGGAGGTGTCGTTCGACGTGCACGCCGGTTCATGCGCTCATGGGCGAGAACGGCGCAGGCAAGTCGACGCTGCTCCGCATCCTGAGCGGCGCGCATCGCCCGACCGCGGGCCGGGTGGCAGTCGACGGCGCGCCGCGGGTGTTTCGCCATACCGGCGACGCGCTCGCCGCGGGCGTGGCGGTGATCTACCAGGAGCTGCACCTCGTGCCCGAGATGAGCGTGGCGGAGAACCTTTTTCTCGGCCACCTGCCGCACCGCGCCGGCTGCGTGCGGCAGGCGGTCCTCGCGGAGGCCGCGCGCCGCCAGCTCGACCTCGTGGGCGAGGCGATCGATCCGGCCACACCCGTGAAGCACCTTTCACTCGCCCGGCGCCAGATGGTCGAGATCGCAAAGGCGCTGACGCGCGGCGCGCGGATCCTCGCCCTCGACGAGCCGACGAGCAGCCTGTCCGAGCGTGAAGTGCAGCGGCTTTTCGCGATCGTGCGCGAGCTTCGTGACCGGGGCTGCGCCATCCTCTACGTTTCCCACCGCATGGAGGAGGTCTTCGCCCTCTGTGACCGGATCACGATCCTGCGTGACGGACGGCACGTGGCCACGGCAGCGCGACAGGATCTGACGCGCGACGGCGTCGTGCAGCGGATGGTAGGACGCGACCTCGCGACGGTTTTTCCGCGGCAGCCGCGTTCGCCCACGGGCCCGGGTCTCACGGTTCGCGCGCTCACCGGACCGGGGCTCGCGGCGCCGTGCACATTTTCCGCCGCGGCCGGGGAGATTCTCGGCCTTTTCGGGCTCGTCGGCGCGGGTCGCACCGAATTGCTGCGCCTGATCGTGGGCGCCGCCGCACGCACCGGCGGAGAGATCGAAGTGGCCGGCCGGCGTGTCGACCCCGGCTCCCCGCGCGAGGCTATCCGGGCAGGCATCGCGCTCTGCCCCGAGGATCGCAAGCAGGAGGGCATCATCGGACTCCGCTCCGTGCTGGAGAACATCAACCTCACCGCGCGCCGCCGCGCCGCGCACGGCGGCGTCCTGATCGCGGAGCGGTGGGAGCGTCGCAACGCGGCGGACCGGATCAGCCAGCTCCGCGTGCGCCCCGCCTCGCCCCTCCCCCTGGTCCGTCACCTCTCCGGCGGGAACCAGCAGAAGGTGATCCTGGGCCGGTGGCTTTCCACTCCGGTGAAGGTGCTGTTGCTCGACGAACCGACGCGCGGAATCGACATCGGCGCCAAGAGCGAGATCTACGGACTGATGCAGGAACTGGCCGCCGCGGGAGTCTGCATCGTGATGGTCTCGAGCGAGCTCCCGGAAGTGCTCGGGCTGGCCGATCGCGTGCTCGTCCTGCGCGAAGGCCGGCTCGCGGCCGAGGTCCCGCGCTCCGGCGCCACCGAGGCACGCCTCCTTGAACTCGCCCTGCCCCGCGCTTCCGCTCCCTGATTCCGATGTCGTCGTCCACCTCGCCCAGCCTCGTCCGGCCGCGTCCGAACCTCGCCCGCCTGCTCGACCGCGCGGGCATGCTGCTCGTGCTTGCCCTGCTGTTCGCCGGCTGCGCGGTGTTCGTGGAGAATTTCCTGTCGTGGCGTAATCTGCAGGGACTTGCCCTCGCGGTCTCCACGACGGGCATGGTCGCCTGCACGATGCTGTTCTGCCTGGCGGCGGGCGACTTCGACCTCTCGGTCGGCTCGGTGGTCGCCTGCGCCGGCGTGGTCGCAGCCGTCGTGATGACGCGCACCGGCAGCGTGGCGCTCGGCGTCGCCGCGGCGCTTGGCCTCGGGATCGCCGCCGGTTTCACCAATGGCTTCATCGTCGCGCGGCTCGGGATCAACGCCCTGATCACGACGCTCGCGACGATGCAGATCGTGCGCGGGCTCGGCTTCATCATTTCCAACGGCCAGGCCGTCGGCATCAGCCAGGAGGGCTTTTTCCAACTGGGGAACTCCGCGCTGCTCGGGCTGCCGACCCCGGTATGGATCACGGCCGGCTGCTTCGTGGTGTTCGGATTTCTGCTCAACCGCACGGTCTTCGGCCGCGACACGCTCGCCGTGGGCGGCAACGCCGAGGCGGCTCATCTCGCCGGCATTCCGGTCGCGCGGATCAAGATCGCCATCTTCACGCTCCAGGGACTCATGGCCGCGTTCGCCGGCATCGTGCTCGCCTCGCGCATGACCAGCGGCCAGCCCAATGCCTCGCTGGGCTTCGAGCTCGAGGTGATTTCCGCCTGTGTCCTCGGCGGCGTGTCGCTCACCGGGGGAGTCGGCAGCGTGGGGTTCGTCGTGGCCGGCGTGCTCATCATGGGCATCGTCCAGAACGCGATGAACCTGCTGAACGTGCCGACGTTTTACCAGTACGTCGCCCGCGGCCTCATCCTGCTCGCGGCGGTGTTGTTCGACCGGTGGAAGCGGGGACGGAGAACCTGAGATGGAGCGGTGGAGCCGCCGGTCCCCAGGCGGCTGACGTTCGACGGGGCGGCCCAAAGCGGCTTGAGGACAGGCCGCTCCACCTTTCGGTGCGGCGTTCTCGCCGGCGATTCGAAGGCGAGATGCATGGTCCCGGCTGCGCCGGCACCGCCCGGGATTGAGGCGGGTTCGCTGCCGGAAGACTCAGGGCCGGGCTTCGGCGTTCTTCCGCCGCGACTGCGCGAGCATCCAGGCGTAGAGTTCCTCGGTGCCGTAGGTCTGGTCCCAGCAATTGTGACCGACGCCAGGGTACTCGGTGTAGGTCGAAACCGCCCCGGCCTGCTTCAGCGCCTCGGCCATGTCTCGGTTGGCCTTGACGGTCTCCGGCCGATCCTGGTCGCCGCAGAAATTCCAGACCGGCAGTCGCGCCGCGGCCAGTTTCGCGGCGCTGCCCGGATCGGGGCGACCGCACATCGGCACGATGGCCGCCCAGGCGGACGGGTCGCGCGCGGCGATGCTCCACGTGCCGCTGCCACCCATCGAGAGGCCGGTCAGGATCACCCGGTCGGGATCCGTTTGAAACTCCGCCTGCACCTGCCGCAGCATGGCGAGCGCGCGCTGCGCGTCCGGACCCTCCACCAGCCAGTTCGAACCCGCGCCGCATTGCGGCAGCACGACGATGAAGGGGAACTTCACCTTCCGCTTCCAGAGCGCCGGGCCGATGCCGGCCATGAGCTGGTCGAGGTTGTTCGCTCCGCGTTCGCCGCTGCCATGGAGAAACAGCATGACCGGCGGGTGCTGGCCCGGCTGATACGTCGCCGGTATGAAGACCACGAACGGGTGCTTTCCGCCCTGCGCGTCGACGTATACCCGGGGCTGGAAACCGCGCGTGCCCGGCTCCGCGGCCACCGCGAAAAACACCAGGAGGGGCAGGAGCAGGCACCAGCGCGCAGCGGAGATCATGCCTCCGTTCTGCACCACGCGCCTGCGGCAGCAATCCGTTTTCCGCCGCCGCCCCACGTCGGTCGCGCGCCTGCCGCCGCCGCTTCGCGCACGCGGCCGGGCCGGCGCGCGTCGGCCGACCCACCGAAGTGCCGGCAGGCTCACCCGCGAAGGCGTGCCGGTTCAGCCGGAACGATGCAGTCGAGGTGGAGCCGCCTGTCCCCAGGCGGCTGACATGCGACGGATTCGTCCTCAGCGGCGTGAGGACACGCCGCTCCACCTATCAGTCACTCAGAACCGGGTCGTGACGCTGAAATTCCAGGTCGTCGGCTCGGCGTAGCGATAGATGAAGTTCGGACGGCGCTGGGTCGTGTTGTACGAGGTCGCCCCGGTGATCCGGTAGCGGCTGTCGCCATTCATGATGTCGTAGAGGTTGTTCAGGCCGAGGCGGAACGTCGTCTGGTACTTCTGCAGGATCCGGCGATCGTACATCAGGTAACCGTGCACCGGGAACGAGGCCCCGGCCCGGTAGGGGTTGCCCTCGAAAATATAGACGTTGTAGTCCGGCGTGAAAATGCCGTTGAGGCCGAGCCGGAAACCGCGGACGCGGGGCACCTGGTAATCGAGGACGAAACTGCCGGTGTACGGCACGCTGCGACGGCCGGCAACCTCGTCGGTCAGCGTATTCGAACCAAGCACATTGCGGGCATTGTTGAGCACCGCCGGAAGCTCGGCCATCGTGGGGTCGCCGCCGGGGCCGTTGGCGGCCGCCGTGCGCTCCTCCGCGGCGGTCAGGTAAGCGCGGAACTGCGAGAAGTCCGCCTGGGCGCGGACGCGATTCGCCGAGAACGAGACGCGCGACTGCAGCCCGAGCCAGCGCCGGGTCTGCAGCGTCATCTCGACGCCGCGCGACTGCTCATTGGAGTTCACGGTGCGACGCTCGTTGTTCAGGCCGTTCACGACCTCCACATAACGCGAGTCGCCCGGCAGGATGTTGTTCGGATTGATGAGGTCCTCGAGCTGGGTGAGGTTGAGGACATCGGGCAGCCACGCATAGGCGGCGTTGACGCGCTTCGTGTCGTAGAACGAGACCGTGTAGGTAAGCTTGTTGAACAACTCGAAGCGGAGGCCGACCTCCTTCGTCTTGCCGCGAACGGGCCCGATGTCGGGGCCGAAGAAGACCTGACGCGACTGCCAGTTGAACGACTCCGACTGCGAGGCAATCGCGATCACGCGCGCCCACTCGCCGCGCCAGGCTTCGACGGTGAGGCCCGCCATCTTGCTCTGCGCGGAGAGGTCGAAGCGCGGGTCGTATTCGTAGGCACCGGGATTCTCGTGCGGCATGCCGGGATGGATGAAGATGCCGCGCGCGTCCGTCGCATGGGCGGATTCCTTCGGCACTTTCCGGGTGAGGGCATTCCAGCTCACGCCCACGAGCGTGTTCACCCGCCCCTTGAAGTAATCGCCGGACAGCGACGCGGTCTGCGTCCGCGCATAGCGGATGTCGACGAAGGGACCGGTCACGGTCGTGCTGTGATAGAACGCCGGCTTGAAGGTCGGCGTCTCGGGAAGGTTGGGGATGAGAAACCGATCGAAGTACTGCTCGCTGCCAAAGTCCGGATCGTCGAGGTAGGCGCGGAACCGGATGCCGTTGCTGGCTGCGAGGCCGGGCGCGGCGGAATTGTAGAGACCGAAGCGTTCGGAGAGCTTGAGGTCCTTCTGATGGAGCGCGGTCACGACGAGGAGCTGCCTGCCGAAGCGGCCGAAATCGAAGGGATAGACCGCGGCGACGCGCCCGGCCTTCACCACGTTGCCGAACACCTTGAACGCGGCGCCCCCGAACGCGGCATCGATATAGGGCCGGCCGGCGCCGTCCACGCTCAGGACGGGCGGCGTCTGGCTCGTGCCGAAAGAGTTGTCGTTCCGGTCCTCATGCTGGTACTGCTGGTTATAGGCGAACTCGAGCGATAGCTTGCCGATGCGCTGCTCGACCGTGACGTTGGCGACGTTGAAGGTGCGATTGTTGTAATCCACCGTGCCGAGCATGTTGGTGTACTGGTCGAAGCCGCTGAACGTCTTGAACGTGCCGTTCGGCAGGCGCACGGCCTGCGTCTGGCCCTGGAGCAGGGAAACCTGGTTGCCCGAGGGTCCGCTGCGATCGATCGCGAGCGGCGGGTTGGTGGCGGTGCGCTGGATGATCTCGCCGTCGGAGGTGTAGTACCACTGGTTGTTGGTGCTGAAGCCGCGACCCGCGGCGGCGCCGTCGTTGATGGCCAGCGCGCTGTCGGCGCGTACGCGGTGGGTGGTGCCCCGCTCGCCCTCGATGCGGATCGTCGTCGTCTTGAACGGCTCGTAGGTGAGCGCAAGGTGGCCGGCGCGGAAGACGTCGTTGGTGCCCTTGACGTACGTCCGGTTGCGGCGGTTCGCGAGATTCACCCGCACGAACACCTTGTCGTGCAGCTTCCGGTTCACATCGAGCTGGAACCGGAACGTGTCGTAGGCGCCGTAGCTGGCGAAGAACTCGGTCGCGTTGCGCGCGCGCGCGCGCTTCGTGTAGATGGTGGCCGCACCGCCGGGGGAGGAGTCGCCGAACATGAGGGAATTGGAGCCCTTCGCGAAGTCGTAGCGCTCGACGTTGTAGGCGTCCGAGGGGACATACCAGGTGAAGAAATTGCGCGACATGCCGCCGGTGCTGAGGCCGCGGTAGTTGATGCGCTCGTCATTGCGCGACTCGAGCCGGGGCGTCACGTCGACGCCCGCGACGAACCGCGCCGCATCATCCAGGCTGAAGGCCCCCAGGTCGCGCATGAACTCGGAGGTGATCACGTCGACGTTCACGGGGACCTTGATCAGCTCCTGGTTGGTGCGGCTGCCGATCAACGTCGTCGTGGCCTGCCAGGACTTGTCATCGGTGTCGGAGACCGTGAAGGGCGAGAGCGACACGACGTCGGTCGCCGCCGGCGCCGGCTGAGGGGTAGGAACGGCAGCGGCGGCGACGGACGCGGACGCTCCCAGGAGAAGGAGACGAAGGGCATTCATGGGGGTTGAGAATCGCAGGGCAGCGATACGCGGGAGCATTCCGCGGCGGGCCGCCAAGACAAGCCGGCAGATGAGCGCAAGCGTGCGACGACGCGGTCCGGCAAAACGGGATTCCCTCGGGGGGCGGCGGGATTCTTCGCGCCGCGGGAGGTTGCGATTGCCATGGGGCGGCGCGCGCACTCGCATGAACTCAAACCCCCGACCCCGCTCGATCATGACTTCATCGATCGCACCCTGCCGGCTGCTCCGCGGCCTCTTCGCCGGCGTCGCCGCCGCGCTCCTGAGCCTCTGTTTACTCGCGCGCTCCGCCGGGGCCGCCGCTCCAGCCAGCGCCGTCATCACCGGCACGGTCAGCAATGCTGCCACCGGCGACCTGCTCGAAGGCGTGCGGGTGACCCTGCCCGGGCTCGACCGCACCGCGTTCACCGACAACACCGGCCGTTACCTTCTGGATGCCGTGCCGGCGGGCACGCACACGCTGCAAGTCTCGTACACCGGCCTCGATCCCGTGAGGCAGGAGGTTACCGTGAACCCCGGCGACCGGGTGACCCGCAACCTCGACCTGACCACGCGCGTGTACCAGCTCGAGGCCTTCACCGTCGCCGGCGAGCGCGAAGGAGCGGCGGCCGCGATCACCGCGCAGCGCAATGCCCCCAACACGAAGAACGTCGTGGCGATGGATTCCTACGGCAACCTGCCCAACATGAGCGCCAGCGAGCTCGCGATCCTGCTTCCCGGCGTCACCGGCGCGCTGAATCTCGAGAACGGCGTCGACGGCTTCGCGGTCCGCGGCATGCCTTCAGGGCTGAACACCGTCACGATGGACGGCGGCATGATCTCGACCCAGGGCGCGTTCAACCGCGCGGTCCGGATCAACAACCTGACCGGCGCGATGTTCGAGGGCCTCGAGGTGATCAAGGGGCACACGCCCGACAAGGGCGCCGATTCGCTCGGCGGCACGATCAACCTGAAGAGCCGCTCGCCGCTCAGCATGCGGGAGAAACGGCGCGTCACCTACAACGCCACGCTGCGCTGGGCCCCGCCGTTCCTCGAGACGATCCCGCTGCGGGACGCCCACCGGCTGCACCCGCTGCTCAACGTCGGCTACTGGGAGGTGTTCGACGTCGCCGGCGGCAGCCGCAACCTCGGCGTGGCGGTGAACACCTTCTACAGCGAGAACATCGGCGCCTCGCACAGCACCACGCGCGAGTTCGAGGATACGTTCAGCCCCACGGCGTTCCTCTACGACTACAACACCTTCGACCAGTACAACAATCGCAAGCAGGCCAGCGTGAACCTGAAGGTGGAGTACCGGCTTTCCCCGGCCACCAAGCTCACGCTCAACACCATTTACAACGACGCCAACGAAATGGGGAAGCTGCGCTTCACCACCCGCGCGTTCACCAACCAGGTCGTGGGCACCACCGGCACCGCCGGCATCCTGCCGGGCTATACGGACAAGATCACGCAGGTGCGGCCCTCGACCGCGTCGAATTTCGACGTCGGCACCCTCGGGCCGAACAACTATTTCCTGCGGATGCGGCATCTCGACCTCGGCGCCGAACACCGGTGGAGCCGCGTCGAGCTCGATTACAGCGCCATGGCTGCGCGCACCTACATCAACAACGGCAACGGCGAGCGGGGCGGCAACCTGACGATGCGCGTCAATGGCGTGGGCTGGATTCTCGATCGTACCCAGTCGGAGATGTACCCGCGCTTCACGCAGACCGCCGGGCCGGACATCTCGCGGCCGGAAAACTACCGCGTGAGCGGATTTTTCCGGAACAACAATCAGGACAACGACCACGACGTGCGCGAGGCGCGCGCCAACCTGAAGGTCACGCTCCCGGTCTTCGCGGCCTCGCTGAAGACGGGTCTCTTCTGGCGCGAACAGACCGTGGAGGACGACGTGCGCGACCGCCGCTGGAGCTACCTGGGCACCACGCTGCCGGCGGACTCCTCGATCACGATCATCAACACGCGCAAGACCGGGCGCGTGGTGCCGTTCTGGTACGCCTCGCAACTCTTCCGCGACCGCGCGCCGATCGAGCCGTCGCTCTGGCAGGAGGACATCTACTGGGGCCGCCAGATCATGCTGCAGAACAGCCAGGGCGTGACGGAGACGGTGCAGGCCGGGTACGCCATGGCGCAGGGGCGGATCGCCGGCACGGGCTTTCTCACCGGCGTGCGCGTCGAACGCACCGAGACCGAGAGCTGGGGCAATGTCCGGGCCCGCGTGCTCTCCACCACCGCCCAGCGCAACGCCGATCCGATCGGCGCCGCGACGCGCGACTACGGCAACGCGCGGGAGCTGCGCGGCCAGTACACCAAGGCGTTTCCCAGCGTCCACCTCACGCGCGACCTGGCGCCGAACTGGAAGGCGCGGCTGAGCTGGTCGACGAGCTTCGGCCGGCCGTCGCTGAATTCGCTGGTGCCGAACGAAACCGTGAACGAGAACCAGCGGACACTGACGGTGAACAACCCGTCGCTGCTGCCCCAGACCGCGAGCAACTGGGACGCCTCGCTCGAGTACTATTTCGAGCCCGCGGGCAGCCTCTCGATCGGCGGGTTCCGGAAGGTGATCAAGGATTTCATCATCACGGGGCTCGACAACGGCATCATCGCGACCGGGCCGGACAACGGCTACTCGGGTGAGTACGGCGGTTACACCCGGCTGAGCTCGGGCAACGCGGGAACGGCGACCGTGCATGGCCTGGAGATCACCTACCAGCAGCAGTTCGTCTTCCTGCCCGGCTTCCTGAAGGGCCTGGGCGCGACGGTGAACTTCACCGCGCTCGAAGCGGAGGGCGATTTCGGCAGCACGAGCGAGCTCGGCACGCGGGACGTCGAGGGCTTCGTGCCACGCAGCGCCAACGCGAGCCTCTTCTGGCGCCACCGCGGTCTGACCGCGCGGGTCATCGTGAACCATACCGGCAGTTTCCTGAACGCCCGCAGCGCGGTGTCGCCGGCGCTGAACCGCTACTGGTTCGACCGCACGGTCGTGCACGCGGGGATCGGCTACCAGTGGAAGCCGTCGGTCACGTTCTCGCTCGACGTCAACAACCTCACCGACGCCCCCCAGTCCGCCTATCGCGGCGTGAAGGAGCACATGCAGTTCAAGCTCTACGGCGGCACGACGATCACCGCCGGGGTGAGCGGACGGTTCTGAGCCGGACGCATGCAGCTGAGGTGGAGCCGCCTGTCCCCAGGCGGCTGACCCGCGACGGCCCGGTCCACAGCGGCTTGAGGACAAGCCGCTCCACCTTTCCGTGCGGCCGTTCGCAGGGCTGATTCGAAGGCCAACGGCATGAGTCCGGCTCAGCCGGTTCATCCAGGGTGGCGGAGGCGAACCGCGGGGACGCGTGCATCGCCCGGGGAAAATCCGATTGCCCCTCACCCGGACGCGTTTCAGACCAGCGTGACCCACGTATGTCCACGCTGCTTCCGGTTGGCCTCGACGTTCTCCCGGTCCGGAGTCGCTTGATCAGCGCGCGTCTGATGGCAGTGGTCCATGAGCGCGACAATTTCACGTGCCGCTTCTGCGGCTTTCGCTGCACTCAGTACCAGCAGGTGGTGGTCGACGGGGAAGACTGGCGGGACCTGGACCAGGTTGTCACGGCGTGCATCCACTGCCAGCAGTGCCTCAGCCTCGATCTGGTCACGGAGCAGAAGAGCGGCTTCGTGATCCATTTTCCGGACGCCACGCAGGCGGAGATCAACCGCGTCCTGCCGGAGCTTTTTGTCGCCGCCATGGCCGAGGGCGACTATTTCGAACGCGCCAAACCGACCTTGGAAATGCTGCTGTCGCGCCGCGCGCAAGCGGCGGAGCTGATCGGCAGTCACGACGCCGGCCCGTTGGCGAAGCAACTGCGGGGATGCCGGACGGAGGAGGAACGGTCGGCCCTGCGCTCGAAGCTGGCCGACATCAGGCTGCTCGCGGCCAACCGCCGCATCACCTTCGGCGGCAAGATCAGCTACAACCAGTTTCCCCTGATCCTTGCCGCCTGGAGAGCGACGTTCGGACCAGGACGGACACCGGAGGCCGGATCCCTGCCGGCCCTGGATCGATTCCTGTCGCTGAGTGCGATCTCGTCGCGAGCCGTGGCCATCAAGCCAGCGGAGCGTTGATGCGCAGCGGCAGGTCCGCGGCGATGGGATCATCGTCCAACATCGCCACCTTGCCATCCGCCCCCAGGGAGAACTTGGCGACAAACAGGGCATTCGAATACAGCACGACTCCGGTGCATGCGAATCCGCCGTCGGCTGCGCTCTGGCATTCCAGCGGCCGGACCGCGGACGCCAGCAGGTTTCTCGTCACCTCGGCCTCCGGGTGGCGCAGCAGAGCGAGATCGCCAAGCGCCGTATCGTCCGCCGACTCCACGAGATAGAACGGTCCCTCCTCTCCGCGCACGAAAAAGCAGAAGAAGAAGAGGTAGCTCGCGGCGTTCGCGGCCGTGAGCTTGAGTTGCGATTTGTCATTCACCTCGTGAATCGGAGGGGACGTGCCGTTGAGGCGAAAGAGCGCGAGATCCGGACCCACCAGATAGTACAGCCTGAGATTGGCCTTGCCCCATGCCTCGTCGGCGAGCCGCACCAGCCGGAACGAGTCGTACCAGGAGAGCGGGCTGACATCGATTTCCGTCTCGGACCGGATGCGGTAGATGCCGTCCACCGTACGCACCGAGCTGACGAAATGACGCTGCAGGGGCTCGTCGGCCCTGGCCCAATCGTACGCGTCGAGACGGGCCGCGCGGGAGCCCACCCGGATGGCGCGCTGTGCCGGAGGGCCGGCCGGCGCCACGATCCGGGCGCTGCGCTCTGCGTCCAACCTCCGGATACACGCCTCGAACGTCGCCGCGTCGAAGGGAAGCGGGTGCCCCGTGCGCAGCAGGTGAAGCCCCAGCTCGGCCTGGGCGCGGTTGATGTCGCGCGGGAATCGCGCCTGCCACTGGCGCACGAACGCTTCGACCAGGAGGTCGGTGGGGGCGGAGCTCATGACGCGGTGGCTTCGGCGAGGTTCAGGGCCGCGAGTGCGGTGGCGAACTGCGCATTTCGTACTGCAAGAAGCGCAGCGGCTGACGCCATCCGTCTCCGATCGGCGGCGGCGAGTTGTTCCGGCAGGAGGAGGCCGATCAAATCGGCGCGTCCCGCCGCGGCGGCGAGCTCGAACGCCGTGCGGGCAGGCCTGGCGGCGGCGGTGCCGATCCGCGCGCCAGCCTTCAGCAGCATTGCGATCGTCTCCGCGTTGCCGTCCTGGGCGGCATGATGGAGTGGCGTCCATCCCGCGTCGTCCTCGGCGTTGATGTCGCTCTCCGGATGACGGAGAAGCAACGCAGCCACCTCGTGCTGACCTTTCCTCGCCGCATGGTGCAGCGCCGTCATGCCGCCGGCGTCGCGGGCCGCGGCTCCCCATGTTCCGATCAAGTCCTCCACCAGCATCCGGTCCCCGCGCGCGGCGGCGATATGGAGCGCCTTTCGACCAAACGCATCCGCGGCTTCGATCAGATCGGGAAACCGCTGCAACAGGGCGTGCACCGCCCGGTGGGAACCGGCCGCAACCGCAGCATGGAGCGCGCTGGTTCCAGAAAGATCGGCGACATGGCAGTCGACGCGTTCCGCCAGGAGTTCGACGCTGGCGACGGCGTTCTCGCCCGCCGCCAGGTGCAGCGCGGTCTGGCCGAGCTCGTTCCGCTCCGTCACGTCGGCGTGGGCCAGCAGCAACCGCAGCATGCGGATGTCGTCGCGCTGCACGGCGTCGAGGAAGGGCGAGCGCCGCTTCTCGCTCCGATTCGGTTTCGCCCCGGCATCGAGCAGCAGGCGCACCAGCTCCGCCTTGCCCGCGGCACACGCCTGCCCCAGCGGCGACTGGGTCTTGTCCGCCCCGTGGTCCGGATCGATCCGGCCGTGAGGATCGTTCAACAGTTCGGCCAGCACGGCCGCGTCGCCCTCATGCACGGCCATTTCGACCGGCGTCTTTCCTCTGGGCGTGACCGCCACCGCATCGATCCGGAGATCCTCCAGGAGCGCTCGCACGATCTCCGCCGAACGGCTGGCGATGCCGAGATGGAGGGCGGTCCAGCCATCCTTGTTTTTGCGGAGTGGATCGGTGGCGGGATGTTTCAGGAACGCCCGCACCATCGCCGCCGTGCCATGCCGGCAGGCGGTAAGGAACGGCGGCCACGTCTGGTCGTCGACGGGGTGTGGCCGCACCCGATCCCCCTCGAGCAGCCAGATCGCCAGCTCCGGGGCGGCGAACCGCGCTGCCAGCATCAGCGGCGTCCATCCCGATTCGTCGCAGACGTTGGGATCCGCCCCATGGACCCGCACCAGGTGCCGCAGCATCTCAAACTGGCTGGCGGAGGCCGCGAAATGAAGCGCGGTGCTGTGCGCGATTCCGACGGCGTGCGGGTCCGCGCCTGCCGCGACGAGGCGGTCGAACGCCGCGATATGGCCGCGAAACGCGGCGAAATGCAGCGGTTGTGACTTTTCGTCGTTCACCGCCACCGGATCGGCGCCGTGCCGCAACACCAGGTCGAGGACGGCTTCGTCCCCGTTGTGCGCCGCCATCATGGCGGCATTGGAGCGCTTGGCGGTGCGATGGTCCCGCGCCGCGCCCGGCTCCACCAGCAGGTACTTTTCCGCCAAGGCGGTCTGCCCATAGAACACCGCGAGAAGGAAGTGGGTGGTATCGACGTCCCTCCATTTGGCACGACGAGACGGCGTCAGGGCCGCTTCCAACGCCGCAAAGGCGAATTCCCGCAGGAGCAGGTCCTCCGGACGCGGCGCCGCCGCGTCTCCCGGCAGGAACAGGTCCGACCACGCCACCAACAGGCGACCAAGCGTTTCCCGCTGTTCGTCGTCGAGACGCGCGCCCGCCAGTTCGGGACGTCGTTTCGACTCGTTCCACCGCTTCACGAACGGCAGAATTTCTCCGACCGCCCGGTGAAGTTCCTCATCCTTGGCGACCCGCTCACGCGCCGGAGGCCAGTTCGTGACGAGCGCCTCGTGGACCAGCCGGACTTGATCACGCTGCACGGGAATCAGCAGTCGATATTTCCGAAAGACTTCCACGAAGACCCGGCGTGGGCCGCGCAAGGGTATGGAGAGGGCCGGAAGGGAGTAGCGATGTTGCTGCGCGTCGTGCACGCGGACCAAGCCGCGGAGCAAGGTGTCGAGAACTTCGTCCGTCCAACGAACACCCGGGGCACTGCGCACCTCGTTCATCGCCCGGTCGGCCAGAGCCGAGATCGCCGTGTCCACTTCGAGCAGCGCGTCGGGCACGTCCCGCCGGGAAACCTTCAGCTCTCCTTCCGCCGAAAGGCAGGTTTCCGGCAGTCCACCGGCCTTGCCGATCGCCACCGGGGCGGCAGTTCGGCGCACCCGTTCCTGGCGCAGCTTGTCCCGCAGGCCACGGCAGTGCTCGTAGAGTTGAAGCAACGTCACCGATACCAGGGGCAGCAAGGTTGCCTGCACATCCCTCAGCCCATCCGAGGCATTCTCCACCAGGATCCGATCCTCCGTGAAGGCATGGACGCGGCGATAAAGATCACCGACGACCTCGCGCACATCCATGCCGGCGTGCGCGAATTTCCGAATGGCAATCTCCTTGATGCATTCCTCGCTCAGAAACGGGACCGCCTTTTCCTGTGCGTCCGAGACGAGCGATTTCAGGACCTCGTCGTCACGGAGCAGCTGGCGCCGGTTCGACTGGCAGGTGTAGATGAAGCCGATGCGACCGGAGGCACAGGCGAGGGTGAAAAACTGAAAGAGCGGCGCCAGAGCCGCAGTCGTGCTCGCGGCGCCACGCAGGTCCAGGAGTTCTTCAAACTGGTCCAATCCGACCACCAGGCGTGCTTTCCCTTCGGTTTCGCCCTTGCCCGCGGCAATACGGTCGAGCGCTTCGATCAACGCGGACACGGTCCAGCGCGGGCGGTTCGCCACGATGCGCGTCACCCCACGATCGAAGTCACGGGTACGATCCGAATCGGCTCCGACGCTCGCCAGCGCCCGGAAGAAAATCCGGCCGAGCACCGAGTCGGCGAAGGAACGCGAATCCGATCCGCCCGAAGGCGCGAGCTCGGCGGCCGTCAGGGTCGTGGCAAAATGGAGCCGTGGCGTCCCCGGGCGGTTCAGGCGGGCAATCATACCGGCGCGGAGCAGCGACGATTTGCCGGAGCCGCTTCCGCCCACGATGCCGAAGAAGGGAGCGCCGGTCGGCGACCAGGCATGCTCGAACTCCGTCAGCGCGTCTTCCAGCCAGCTGTCCCGTCCGAAGAACACCGGCTCGTCCTCCTCGTGATACGCCTCCAGGCCTTTGAAGGGATTCACGTCCTCGTCGCGGCGCGCCATCACGGGGCGTCGCGGCGTGGCCACTGGGCTGGCGGCTTTGGCACCCGTCGCTTCGAACACGTGGCTGAGGGCGAGCGAGACCATCCGTTCCACGCGGTTTACACTGGCATCGACCCGATCCGTGACCTGCTCGAGTCGGGCAACACTGTCTTCGATCCGGTCGATGGCCGCGCGAAGATCCGTATCCAGGAACCGGAGGGCATCGGCCAGCCGCGCTTCGAACTGCGACCGGCGAGCGGACGCATCCTGGTCGGCCAGCAGCTGGAGCTGCGCGGCG
>CALFZM010000093.1 GCA_937952235.1 uncultured Opitutia bacterium
GGTGCTGTGCGTCACCCACCTGCCGCAGGTCGCCGCACAGGCGGCCAGCCACCTCGTGGTCACTAAGGACCAGTCGAAGGACCGCGCCGTCGTGACGATCGAGCCGATCCACGCGACGCGGAAAGCGCGGGTGAGCGAGCTCGCGCGCATGCTCGGCGATCGCAGCGCCAAGAGCGCGCTGGCGCACGCGGAGGAATTGCTGGGGCGGTAATCCTGGGAGCGGGGAGGCTACTTCGCGGCCACCGGTTCCGGCGTCGAACGTGGCGCGGAAGCCGCCGGACGCTCCGTCATTGCGGCGTGGCTGCGCCACTTGCCCAGCGGGATGTTTGCGAGGGCGATGATCGCAACCTGGGAGATGCCAAAGGCGGTGAGGCTGACGAAGGCGGCGTCCGTGAACCCGTAGCTGTGCAGGCCGACCCCGAGCATGTTCGTGCCGAACCAGCTCCAGGCGGTGGCGATGTTGCCGCCCACGGCCAGTGCCATCAGGCCGCGTTGCTTGATCATCCCGCCCCAGCGCGCGTGCAGGATGATCGCGTTCCAGATCACGATGATCAGCGCGCCGTTTTCCTTCGGGTCCCAGCCCCAGAAGCGCCCCCACGACTGGTCGGCCCAGATGCCGCCCAGGATCGTGCCCACGAAACTGAACAGGGTGGCGAAGCACACGATGCCGTAGACCATGCGGGCGAGCGAGTCCGCCGAGGCGCGGTCGAGCGTGCGCGTGAACAGGCCGCGGACGATGTAGATGATGGCGAGGAAGCCGGCCAGGAAAGTGGCCGAGTACCCGGCGGTCACCACGATGACGTGGGTCGCGAGCCAGAAGTTGGAATCGAGGACCGCCCGCATCATTTCCATCGTGTCGCCACTGAGGGAGAGGTGATGGGCGATGACCAGGGTCGCCACGCCGATGCTGCCGGCCGCGACGGTGGCGATGGCGTTGCGGAAGAAGCGTTCGAGGATGAGGCAGAGGCCGACGGAGCCCCAGCCGACGAACAAGGCGGACGAATACAGGTTGGTTACCGGCGGCCGGCCTTCGAGCCACATGCGGGCGGCGATGCCGGCAGTGGTGAGAATCCAGGCGACGGTCAGCACGTGGAAGGCGAAGCGGGCAAGCGGCGCCGGATAGGCGAGCCAGGAAAACAGGCCCACGAAGAGCGCGAGCCCGTAAAGGATCGAGCTGCGATAGAACGGCTGCGCCGCGTTGAAGCGGACCTCGATGTCGGACTTCCGGAGCTCCGTCGCGAAGCGCTTGGCGACGTCGGCGCGGTAGAGTTCGACCAGCTTGTTGAACTGTTCCGCCTTCTCGTTGCGCCAGGCGTGGGCGAAGCCGGCGTAGGCGAGCGCGGTGGAGTTCACGCGAAACGTGCGGAACGATTCGAGCAGTGCGCCGCCGGCCGGGCGCCACGCGGTCGGGTCGGAGTTGTCGGCGTCGGGCGGTACGACGAGCAGGTTGGTCGACTCGGACATCACGATGAACTCCTGGCCGATGGCCATCATCGCCTTCGCCGCCTCCTCGTCGTGCGGCTGGCCGGCGGCCTTGGCGCGCACGGCGGCCGAGCCCGCGGCCACGTTATCCTGGAACTTGAGCAGGTCGCCCAGGAAGTCCGTGCGCCCCGGCGCGACGAGGGCGTGGCGCAGGCGCTGATAGTGGACGAGGTTGCCGTACAATTGCGCGATCGCGCGCTGGAAGCGGCTGCGGGCGGGCGGATCGACCGGTCGCGCGAGCTCCCACTGGCGGATGACCTCGTTGATCTTGGGCTGGATCTGCTGGAGCGAGAAACGCTTCTCGCCGTCGCCGTCCTCGGCCTTCAGGTCGAGCAGCGCGAGCACGTCGGGATCCACGATCTCGAACGTCTTGTAGGTGTCCGCCTTCTCCGAGCGGAACACCACGTCGAGCAGCCATTCGATCGGCTGCAGTTTCCGCTCGTCGGGAGTGGTGACGGTCTGCCGGCCCTGGAGCTGCAGCAGCGAGCTGTGCGCGACGGTGTCGATGGGCTTGAGGCGGCCATTGACGAGGACGGGCAGGCGGCTGAAGCCGACGACATCGAAGGCGCCGGGGTTCTTCGGCGGGCGCAGCGAGCTGGCGACGTAGCCGACGACGAGAAGAAGGGCGACGAGGGGAAGGTACTTCTTCATGCGAGGGAGGGGCGGGGGAGGCGGCGCCGTTCGACGAAACCCACGAGGTGCAGGGTGAACTGCCACAGCAGGCCGAGCGTCATCATCGTGCACGCGATATACGGGACCAGCCAGCTCGGGTTGCGCACGACCTGGAGGATCGTGACGTTGGGATTGTCGGGTTCGAAGCTGGCCTGGTAGAAGGTGAGCCCGCCATAGCGCAGCGGATTGTTCATGTAGATCAGCACCTCGCGGTCGTCCTGCTTGTCGGGCGTCTCGAGTTTGATCCGGCTCGAGAAGTTTTTCGGGATCTCCGTGCCCGCGTACCGATCGTGGCTGAACTTGAGCAGCGTGAGCGTGAACGGCTTGTAGGCCCGGGCAAAGCGGAGCGCCACGGTGTAGGTGCGCCCGCCGTATTCGAACGACTGCGGCGGGATCCGCGGATCGGCGTTGACCATCCAGGTCCCGAGCGAGCGGTCCGGCCCGACGAGCTCGACGAACGCCGCGGGCACGTTGCGCTCGTTCTGCTTGTACGTCATCGGTGCCGGCTGCGTCACCACCGGGGCGAGCGCGCCGTTCTGGGTGGTGAACGGGGCCGTGATCGGATTGAGCGCGGGTGGGGCGGGCGCGCCTGCCTCCGGCGGATTGCGCAGCGCGGAATTGGGATAGTAGTCCTTGATCACGACCCGGAAGGGCAGCTTCGGGTGCTGGATCGGCTCCTTGCGTGCGACGAGCGGCTCGGGGATCGCGACGACGTCGTCATGCTCCGGGTTGGTCGTGTCGATGATGGCGAGCTCGTTGTCGTGGAAGCTCTCCGAATAGTTCTTCGGCGCGCCCTGCACGAGCCGCATGCTGAAGTCCTCCTGCCAGAGGCCGGTGAAGAGCTCGCCGAGGAGCAGCAGGATGAGGCCGAGGTGCGTGAGGTGGATGCCGGCTTTTCTTGCCGTGAGCTTGAAGCGGTAGAAATGCGCCGCGATCAGGTTGATCAGCAGCAGGCCGCCGATGAGGTAGCCGCCGGGGAAGATCGGCACCGGCACGCCCCGGACGTCCTGCAGCACGAAGAAACTGCGGAACCATTTTTCCTGGATGGCCCAGATGCCCAGGTGGACCTGGTCGATCGTGGCGGCAAACACGAGGAGCATGCTGAGCACCAGCAGGACCACCGTGAGGCGGAGGGAGACGAAGAAATCGCGAAACTGGCGGACCGTGTCGTTCATGCGCGGGGAGAGGCTGGCGCGGGATGGCGGGGCTCAGGGCGCGGCCTTGATCGTGTCGAGAAACGCGGTGAACGCCGCGCGTTCCTTCGCGACCAGGGCGTCGGGCCCCATCAATTTCACGAACCAGGTCGCGCCGCCGTGGGGGATCATCGCGCCGAGGATCCGCTGGGCGCCGGGGCCGGTGCCGACAAGGTCCACGACGGTCATCTTCAACTGGTTTCGTTCCAACGTCTGCCGCGTCGCCTCCAGCTCGGCCTGGCCGACCGGCGGAAGGCTGAGTTGTCCGCGCCAGCGATTGAGGTTCGCGAGATCGCCGCCGACATCGCCCGGAAAGGCGGTGATCGCAAGGTCCGCCTCGCCGCCGTCGCCCGCGATCGCATAGCTGCCCTTGCGCATGGCCGAGCCGGGTTTCGCCTTCCAGTGGGCCGGCGCCGTCCAGGTCAGCCCGGGGCCGCTGGCGGTGGTGACCGGGGTGGAGGCCATTGACCCGCCTGCGGCGGGCGCAGACGGAGCCGCGGCAGCGGGAGCGGAAGGCGCGGCGGGATGCGGCGCTGCGGCCGGGGCTGCCGAGGCCGCCTTGTCCTTGGGCACCCGATACGCCTCCACGTCGGCTTTCTGGCAGGACACGAGGCTGGCGGCGACGAGGGCGAGGCCGGTGGCGAGGGGAGCGCGGCGGGCGAACATGGAAAGGCATACCTCATCCGCGTCGCGACAAAGTTCAAACCAAACCGGCCGGCGGTCACTTGGAAACAGCGGCGCTGATTCGACCCTTTAAGCTGACCATCCTGTTACGCACCGGAGGGTGCGTTCGAGGCGGAACGCCCTCATCCTCGGGTCACCCCCCCCATCCCATGAAGACAACTCTGCCGCTGCGCGGCCTGCTCGTTTCCGGCGCGATCTGCGTCATGGCTCCCCTGCTGAACTCCCAGGTGCTCGAACTGCGCGCGACCATCAGCGCGGCTCAGGAGGTCCCGGCCAACGCCTCGCCCGCGACCGGCTCGGCGATCATGCTGTACGATGTCGCCGCCAACACGTTCGACCTCATCGTCTCCCTCAACGGCCTAGCCAACTCCGCCACCGCGTCGCACGTGCACGAGGCCGCGGCCGGCGTCAACGGACCGGTCGTGACCAATCTCGGGCCGGACGCCGCGTATGTGCGCAGCGGCAATGCGCTCCGGGCCACGTTTCGCGGCCTCACGTACGGTGGCGACCGGCGCCGGCTGATCCGCGGGGAGGCGTACTACAATATTCATTCCGCGCAGTTTCCCGGTGGCGAGGTGCGCGGCCAGCTCGTCCCCCGCCCGAAGCGGCTCTACGCGAACATGGATGTGGCGCAGGAACAGGCGGCGTTCCCCAACGTGAACCTCTCCGGCTTGAATGATTTCGGCGCCGCCGTGATGGAGTACGACCCCGCCGCTCACACGATCCGGCTGCGGTTGTCGCTCTATAATTTCAACAACGTGTTCAACAATTCCCATTATCACGCGGAGATCCCCGGCCGGAGCGGGCCGGTGGTGTTGAATCTCGGCAACAATGCCAATGCCGGCGGCTACACGAGCGCGAACGGACACATCGCGGGCTCGTTCGACCTTCCCGCGGGCGCCGTCGATCCGTATGCGCTCCTCGTGGGCGGACTCTACCTCAACTTCCACAGCGCGACGTTCGGCGGCGGGGAGCTGCGCGGCCAGGTGTGGGCCTCGGATGACCTTCCGTCCACGCGCTTCTCGGATCTCTCCGTCCGCGGCACCGTGGGGGCCGGCGACCAGGTGCTCATCCAGGGTTTGACGATCAACGGGCCCGAGCCCATCCGCGCGCTGCTGACGGCCAAAGGACCGTCGCTGTCGGCGTTTGGCGTCAGTGGCGCGCTCGCCAATCCCCGCCTGCAGGTCTTCGACGCCGGTGGCCGCCAGATTGCGATCAATGACGACGTCGGGACCCTCACGGCCGGAAGTGAACTGGCCGCCATTCCCGGCGTGCCCTCGAATCCGGCCGAGTCCGCCCTGGTGCTCGTTCTCCCTCCCGGCAACTACTCCGTCGTCGTCTCCGCAGCAGCCGGATCCGGCACCGCCCTGCTCGAAGTGCGGGACCTGCGCAATTTCGTCGGCCGGGCGGTGGGACCCACGGGCGGCGCGGCCGCGGGGCTGGTCCAGGCCCTGCCCGCTGACGCCAAGGGCCGGGCCCCGGTCGAGCTGTGCGACCTCCCGGTCGCGAAGCCCGTCACGGTGGCGGCCGGACGCTGAAGCGCGGCGGGTCCGGAGGCGACGACCGTAACCTGGGCGCGGGCCCGAGCGCCAGCAGCCGGGCGAATTACCTTTGCCGTCCGTAAGGGCGCGCCGGATAAGCGGTCCATGCCGGTTCATCCCCTGGGCGATGCCGCGGCCATCCTCGTTCTCGGCGAGACGGTCGATCCGCCGCTGGCTGCCCGTATCCATGCGCTGGCGACGGCCGTGTCGGCCCGTCCTCCGGCCGGCGTCGTGGAGGTGGTGCCCGCCTTCGCCAGCGTCGCGGTGATCCTCGACCCGGCCCGGGCGCCTCCCTGGGCGGAGCTGGTGGGACAACTCGAACGGTTGGTGGTGGACATCGCGGTGCTGCCCCCTTCGCCCCCGGCGCGGTGCGTGGAGGTGCCCGTCTGTTACGGGGGCGAGCATGGCCCCGACCTCATTGAAGTGGCCGACCGCGCCGGCCTGGCGCCGGAGGACGTGGTGCGGCGGCATGCGGCGGCGGAGTATCGGGTGTACGCCATCGGCTTCACGCCCGGCTTTCCTTATCTGGGCGGCCTGCCGGCCGCGCTCGCGACTCCGCGACGCCGCACGCCGCGGGCACGCGTGCCCGCCGGCAGCGTCGGCATCGGCGGAGCGCAGACCGGCGTGTATCCGCTCGCGTCGCCGGGCGGCTGGAACCTCATCGGTTGCACCCCGCACGGGCTCTTCGACGCGCACCGCCCCGAGCCCTCGCTGCTGCGGGTCGGCGACCAGGTCTTGTTCCGCCCCATCGACGGGCGGGAGTTTGCGGCGCTCGCGGCCCGGGCGATCCGGGAGCGCCGGGAGCCACGGAAGGCCGCGGGGCCGCCGGCCATCGAGGTTCGGCAAGCGGGCATGTTCACGACGGTGCAGGATGGCGGCCGCCGCGGCCGGCGGTCGCTGGGCGTTCCCTTGAGCGGGGCGGCGGATCCGTTCGCGCTGCGACTCGCCAACATGCTGGTGGGCAATCCCGACGACGCCGCCGGTCTCGAGTTCACCCTGCGTGGCCCGGCGCTTCGCTTCGAGCGTGCGATGCTGGTGGCGGCGGGTGGGGCGGATTTCCCCAACGTGCCGCGGTGGCGTCCATTCGTGGTGCCGGCGGGAGCGACCCTGGACCTGGGCACCGCACGCGCCGGCTGCCGCGGTTACCTGGCGGTGGCCGGGGGCATCTCGGTTGCGCCGGTACTCGGAAGCGCGAGTACCTACACCCGGGCGGCGCTGGGCGGGATCGAGGGCCGCGCGCTCCGCGACGGCGACACCCTCTCCGTGCCGGCGGTCGAACGCGGCGTGCGGGAGCGCTGGTTTCTCGACGAGCGCCTGCTGCCGCCGTACGCGCCGGACGCGGTGGTGCGGACCGTGGACGGATTGCACGCGGGGGAATTCGATCCCGCCTGGCGCGAAACCACGTTCCGCGTAAGCCCGCAATCCGACCGGATGGGAATCCGTCTGGCCGGCGCGCCGCTCTGCCGCACCGCGACGATCGAACGCGCCTCGATACCGGTGGTTCCGGGCACGATCCAGGCGCCACCGGACGGACAGCCGATCGTCCTGCTGGCGGATGCCCAGACGATTGGCGGGTATCCGCAGGTGGCGCACGTCGCGAGCGTGGACCTGCCGCTGCTGGCGCAATTGCGGCCGGGCGATCGCGTGCGCTTCGTCCGTATCGAGCTGGAGGAGGCGCGGACGCTCGTGCTCGCCCGCGACAGGGCGCTGGGACTGCTGCGCGAGGGACTCGCGCAGAAACTTGCATGACGGAATGGTGTCGATTGGTTGGCGGGCCCCATGGGCCCGGCTGCAATGAAGCAAATCGACCTCAACTGCGACGTCGGCGAAGGCGCCGGGCACGATGCGGAACTGATGCCGTTCATCACGTCGGCGAACATCGCCTGCGGGGCGCACGCCGGGAATCTCGAGACGATGATCGAGACGGTGGAGCTCGCGGCGCGGCACCGGGTGATGGTCGGCGCCCATCCGGGCTATTTCGACCTGGAGAATTTCGGCCGGCTCGAGCGCGACATCGCGCCGGCGGAGGCGGCCCGGCTCGTCAGCATGCAGATCGAGCAGTTGTTCGAGGTCGCCGGTTCCCGCCTCCGTCATGTGAAGCTGCACGGCGCGCTCTATCACCAGGTGTCGCGCGATCCGCGCCTGGCCGATGCGGTGGTGGCGGACCTCGTCCGGCTCTGGCCCGACCTCATCCTCTACGCGCTGGCCGGCAGCACGCTCGCGCGCATGGCGAGCGAGCGCGGCCTGCGCGTGGCGGAGGAGGTGTTCGCCGACCGCACCTACCAGCGGGACGGCTCGCTCACGGCGCGGTCCGAACCGGGGGCGCAGGTCCCGAGTGACGACGCCATGGTGTTGCAGGTGCTCACGATGGTGCGGCAGGGTTTCGTCCGCGCGGTCGACGGCACGCCCGTGGCGGTGACGGCCGAGACCGTCTGCCTGCACGGCGATGCCGAAGGCGCGGTGGCGCGGGCGGAGCGGTTGCGGAAGGAACTGGCGATGGGCGGCGTCACGGTGAGGGCCTTCGGCACGTGAACGCCGGGACGCGGCTCAATCCCGCGCCTCGATCGCCAGCAGGCAGACGTCGTCCTCGAACTGCGGGAGTCCGCTGTGGCCCTGCACCTGGCGCAGGATGGTCTCGTTGAGCTCGGCGGCGTTGAGCCGGTCCGAATCCAGGAGCACCGCGCGCAACCGGGCTTCGCCGAACATGGCGCCCGACGGGTCCGTGGCCTCGAGGATTCCGTCGGTGTAACCCAGGAAGCGGTCGCCGGGCCCGAAGGCGCATTCGAAGCGCGAATACACGAAGTCGCCCAGCAGCCCCGCCGCCGGCTCCGGGTCGGACGGGGCCAGCCGGAGGATGTCGCCCGTGGCGCGCTGGTGCACGAGAGGCGGGGGGTGGCCGGCATTGCCGTACACGAGCCGCCGCGCCGCGGTGTCGATCACGCCGTAGAAAAGGGTGGCGAAGACCGGCTGGCCCGTGTGCTCCACGATCGGCATGAGGCTGTGGTTGAGCTCGGCGAGCACGTGCGCGGGGTCGAGCGCGCGGTCGCCGAGTTCGACGACGACGCCGCGAATGAGGGCGGTGAGCAGGCCGGCGCGGACACCGTGGCCCATGACGTCGCACACCAGCACGCCGCAGTGCGTGTCCGAGAGCTGCAGGACCTCGAAGAAGTCGCCGCCGAGCGTGGTCGTCGGAATGTAGCGATGCGCGATCCGCAGCGCGGAGGCTTCCGGCGCGGCGTCCCGCGGGAAGAGCGGGGGGCGGCGGCTGACGAACGACTCCTGCACCTGGCGCGCCATGGCGAGGTCAGTTTCCATCTCGACCGTGCGGCGGCGCAGCTCCTGTTCGGCCCGCTTGCGCCGGGTGATGTCGTGGCTGATGCCGACGAGCCCGATCAGTTCCTGCCGCGTGTCGCGCAGCGGCACCTTGGTGACGAGCGACCAGTGCACGTCGCCCTCGGGGCCGAAGTCGGACTTCTCCTGATTGATGATGGCCGGCCCCCCTTCCAGCACCTGGCGGTCGTCGGCCAGCGCCTGCTGGCCGCGCTGACCGGGGAAGAAATCGAGGGTCGTCTTGCCGAGCGCGGCGTCCTGCGACGGCGCACCGAGCATCGCGAGGTGAGCCCGGTTGTTGAGCACGTAGCGCGAGGCGGGGTCCTTGACGTAGAGGCGGCTCGGCAGGTGGTCGATGATCGTGCGGAGCAGGTTGCGCTCCTCGACCAGCCGATCTTCCGCCTCCTTCGTCGCGGTGACGTCGCGCGTGACGCCGAAGGTCCCGATGATGCGCCCGGCGGCATCGCGCCAGGGCATCTTGGTCGCGGAGGCCCAGCCCTTGCGTCCATCGCGCATCGTCAGCCGCTCGAGCTGGGAGATGATCGGCTTGCCGGTGCGGATGATCTCCTGCTCGTCGCGGTACGCCCGCTCCGCATGCTCGCGGGAGAAGAAGTCGAGATCGGTGCGGCCCACGCAGGCCTCGGGCGAGTCGGCTCCGAGCGAGCGGGCGTGCGCGGCGTTGTTGCGGACGAAACGGCTTTCGAGGTCCTTGAAGTAGATCCGGTCGGGGCTGGTTTCCATCAGCACCCGCAGGATGGACGAGTCGAGGGATTCGCCGGACGGGGGAAAGGCGGCGGCGGGTTGGGAAGGCGCTTCGCTCATGGGGAGGAACACGTTGGCCGCCGGCGGGGGCGCGCGCAATCCCGGTTGTGGCGCCGCCGTGCCCGCCGGGTCACTCC
>CALFZM010000094.1 GCA_937952235.1 uncultured Opitutia bacterium
TTCCGGGCGAGCGATCCGGTGGGCTGACGCGCGCGTTCACGGGGCGGGCACACCGGCGAGGGAGCTTGCGGCGGCGCGCCGCCGGTGGCGAGCTGGCGACGAAATGCAAATCGATGAAAATTTGGATCGCATTCGGCCTGAGTTCGCCTTCAGAAATCAGGCCTACCCCGAGAATGAAGATCCCCGCCTTGGCGCTGGTCGCCTTCGCCGCGTTGACGTCCTTGGTTTCCGCTGCTGACCGCAAGCTGGTGATGATTGCCGGCCCGGTGAGCCATCCGCCGCTGATGCACGAGTTCCGGGCCGGCTCGATGTTGCTGCAGAAGCGGCTGGAGGGATTTCCGGGGCTGAAAACGCTGCTGATCACGAATGGCTGGCCGACCAAGGTGGTCGACGGCAAGCGCGTCGACGACAATTCCCTGTTCGACGAGGCGGACGCCCTCTTCATTTATTCCGACGGCGGTGCCAACCACCTGGCGGTACGGCCCGAGCGGCTCGAGGTACTGCGCGGGCTGATGAAAAAAGGCGTGAGCCTCGGCCTCGCGCATTACGCGGTCGAAGTCGTGCCGGACAAGGGCGGGCCCGAGTGGAAGGAATGGATCGGCGGGCACTATGAGAATTCGTTTTCCTGCAATCCGATCTGGGAGGCCGACTACCAGTCCCTCCCGGTGCACCCGATCACCCGCGGGGTGAAGCCGTTCAAGACGAAGGATGAGTGGTACTTCAACATGCGGTTCCGCGACGGGAAGGCCGGCGTGAAGGACATCCTCGTGGCGAAGCCGTCCGACGCCGTCCGGGACGGTCCGTACGTCCATCCCAAGGGCCCTTACCCGCACATCCAGGCCGCCAAGGGCCGGCCGGAGACGATGATGTGGGCGGTCGAGCGGCCGGACGGCGGGCGCGGCTTCGGATTCACCGGCGGCCATTTCCACCTGAATTGGCAGAACGACGACCAGCGGCGCCTCATTCTCAACGCGCTGGTCTGGCTGGCGAAGCTGGAGGTGCCGAAGCAGGGGGTGGATTCTCCCGCGGTCAGCGAGGTCGAGATCATGCAGAACCTCGACGAGAAGAAGCCTGCGGCCAAGAAGGCCGCTCCGACGAAGAAGTAACTGCCGCGCGATGCCACCCCGGGATCTTTCTTCCGCCGCGACCCTCACCCGGGCGGCCCGGCCTGCACAGACGGAAAGCGAACGCGGCGAAGTAAATGGAACGAAAATGGCGCGTTCGAGTCTGGAGGCTTTCCGTTCCATCCGCTTCAAATGTACCCCTTGATCCTCATCCTCGCAGGAGTTGGTGCGGCGCTGGTTGCCGTCACCTGGTACGCCGTGGTGTCAGCGAAGGATGGATACGAGGACGAAACCGGCTTCCACCTCGCTCCGCGGGAGAAGCAGCGCCTGCCGGAGGGAGAAGCCCATGTGGCTGAACCGGTGACGGCGAAGGAATCGCCTCGCATCCCACCCTGCGCACCGGTGCGCTGAATCCCGCCTCCCTGTCGTCGCGACCGGAGGCAACGCCGCCGCCGGAGTGGACGGCGCGCGATAAAAGGGCGGATGGGGCCGGCAGGCCGGAAAGCGGGCGGTGAACTGCAGCTCCGGCGGTTGGAATTCCTTCGCACTTGCGGTGGGCGCGCCGGGTCGAAAGCTCTTCCGCGCCGGCGTCGCTGGCTACCCCTGTGAAGACTACCGTCCCCGAGGCCCTGAAGGCCGATTTGCCACCCACCTTCTGGGGCAAGGTGCTGAGCGCGACCCCGGTCGTGCTGGCCGTGGTGGCGACCATGCTCGCCGGCCTCTCCTCGAGCGAAATGACCCGCGCCCAGTATGCGCGTTCGCTGGCGGCCCAGATGCAGTCGAAGGCGGGCGACCAGTGGAGTTTTTTCCAGGCGAAACGACTGCGCAGCGCCCTTCAGGGCAACACCCTCGACTTGCTGGTTTCCTCGGCGGCGCCGCGGGCGCTTGATCCGGCCATCGTGATCGGGTTGCTTGCGGGATCGCCGGCTGCGGCCGGCGCAGGTTCGGCCGCGGGGCGGGAAGCACTGGCCCTGCTCGCGGAGGGGCGCCTGCCCCGGACGGCGGACGCACCGGAATTGGCCGCGGGAATTCGCGCGGCGCTCGCCGCCGTCGAGGGGGCGGAGCCGGACGCGATCATCATCGCGCGGCTCGCCGAGGTCACGGAGGCGGAGCTCGAAGCCGCCGTGCGGCGCGCCCGTGACCACACGCTGGCGTTCGATGAAACGCTCAAGCCCACGTTGAAACAGATCGACGACGCGGCCGCGGTGATCGAGCGGGGAGCGCAGACGGACGCCGCCCTGCGCCGCGATTTCGTGGCGGCGCGGATCGGTTTTCATGCGCGGCGCTACGACGCTGAAGCGCGCCTCAACCAGGCGGTGGCGAGCCTCTATGAGCTGCAGGTGCGGAAGACGAATCTCACGGCCGAACGCCATCACCGCCGCAGCCAGCGGTTTTTCTTCGGCATGCTGGCCGCTCAGCTCGGGGTGATCGTCTCCACCCTCGCCGTCGCCGCACGCCAGCGAAACCTGCTGTGGTCGTTCGCCGCGGCCGCGGGCGTGCTGGCGGTCGGCTTTGCGATTTATGTTTACCTCTATGTCTGAGTTCCATCGCCGCCGGGGGGCCGGCCGCCTTTTTCCGTCCGTGTTCGCCGCCCTGCTCGCATTGGCCGGGGCCGTCGTTTCCCCCGCCGCGGCGGCCGACGCGACGGCCACGACCCACGCGACACTCGAGGAAGCGATCGCCCGGGGCGACGTCGAGGACGTCAAACGCCACCTGCAGCGCAATCCCGCGGCCGCGCGCGGCCAGCCCGACGCGAAGCTGTCGCCGCTGCACCAGGCCATCCTTCGCCGGCAGGTGAAGATCGTGCCGCTGCTGCTCGAGGCCGGCGCGGACGTCCAGGCGCCGGATTCCGCCGCGCGTACGCCGTTGCACCTCGCGGTGGAGCGGGGTGACGCTCCCATCGTCAGGGCCCTGTTGGCCCGCAAGGCTGACCCGACCCGGGGGGACCGCGCCGGCTGGACTCCGCTGCACCTGGCTGCGGCCAAGAACCGAGTCGAGATCGCCGGCCTTCTTCTCGAGACCGGGTTGAACCCGAATCAGCTCAGCCAGCTTGGCGGCACCGCATTGCACGAGGCGGCGGCGGCCGGCTCGCTGGAAATCGTGAAGCTCCTGCTGGCGCGAGGCGTCGATCCCACGATCCGCTCGAAGCAGAACGTGACCGCACTCGACCTCGCCCGGGAATACAAGCACCCCGAAGTAGCCGCATTCCTGGAGAAACTGCCGCCACCGCCGCGTTAAGAGTCCGGTTACCCGCGCCCGCCCGGCGGCGGAGTAAAGCCGCGACAAAGCAGCAGCGGTGGAACCGCCGTCCCCAGGCGGCCGCCGTTGGACGGTTTCCTCCCTCCACCGCAGTCTCCGGATCACCGATGAGAACGGCCGCACTGAAAGGTGGAGCGGCTAGTCCTCAAGCCGCTGCGGACCGGTCCATCGTACATCAGCCGCCTGGGGACAGGCGGCTCCACCGCAACGGCATCCTTCCGCCTGCAGACATCGTCGCGCCGGACTGGCGGTTTTGCAGATCCGGGCGAATTGTCCGGCGCCCGGCAACCGGTTCGTCGGGCTATTCGTATCTTCACCGCATGATTGCTCGCTCCTCCCTTGGCTCCTTTTTCGTTCTCGCTGGACTCGCCGCTGGTTTGACCGGGTCGGTCGCGGCCCAGACCGTCACGTCACCGCCCCCGCCGGGCGGCGCGTTTGACTGGCAGCTCCGGTCAAACTGGGCAGGCTCGGCGGGGATCGCTGAGGGCAGCCGGAACCTCGGCGACCTCCGCCACTCGTTCTGGGCGGCCGAGGGCACGACCACGCTCCCGCTCGGGGCGGACCGCTCGGCGGTCATCGGCCTGGGCTGGAAGCGGTTCGATTTCTCGGGCAGCCGCGCCGACGTTCCCGACCAACTGACCGCGCTCTCGCTCAAGCTGGGTTACGCCCAGACCCTCTCGCGGCAGTGGTCGATACGCGCGGAAGTCGATCCGGGGTTCTACAGCGATTTCGAGGATGTCGGCAGCGACGACTTCGGCGCGCCGTTTGGCGTTCGGGCGATCTACGCCGCCAGCCGGGAACTGCAGTGGGCGTTCGCGGTGTTCGTGGATCCTCGCAGCAGCGTGCCGGTGATTGGCGGAGTAGGGGCTCGCTGGCAGTTTGCGCCGGATTGGACTCTCCTGGCCTTCCTCCCCGAGCCGCGGTTGGAGTACGCCGTCGCGGACGGGGTCCGGCTGCACGTGGGTGCCAGCCTGCGGGGCGGCACGTTCCGGGTTGCGGAAGATTTCGGGCGGCGCCGGGGACGTCCGCAGTTGGACAACCAGGATATCGATTTTCGGGAGATCAGCGCCGGCGTGGGTGTTCGCTGGGATGTCTCGCGTACCCTGGACGCCAGCCTGACCGCCGGCTGGATGCTGGATCGGCGATTCGAGTTTGAGGATCGCGACCTGCTGCTGAACGGCGAGGGTGCTCCCCTCGTGGCGCTGACGATCCAGGGATCGTTCTAGAGCAGATCCAATAACTTCTGCAGCCCAAACCTAGACGCAAAGTCGGAAAGGAAAGCGAAGTTTCGCCACGTTTTCCTTCGCGAGGCTTTTGCTCTCCTTCGCGTCCTTGCGTTTCGGATCCCGCCCTGATCGGCGACGATTTTACCTGAGCCTTTCTAGCGGGCCGTCGGGTACCCGCTGCCGCCGGACGGCCTGCACGAGCCAACGGTGCGTGGCACGCAGGCGGCCTGGCGGCGGATTGTTGTAGGAGGGTAAAAGGCGGCGCGGTCGCGTGGTCGGGCTTGGGGCGCGTTCCCCGGGTGCTGTGGTGGCGGCATGCGGACGGGTTGTGTCCTTTTCCTCCTGTTGCTGTGGCCGGCGGTCCTTCCGGCGCAGGTGATCCCGGCCGGAGCGACGCCCGATGAAGTCCTCCGTGTCCTCGGACAACCCCGCACCCGGAGTATCGCGAAGGAACGCGAGATCTGGCGCTATGCCGATCACCAGGTGATCTTTGAGTTTGGCCGGCTCACCGCCCTGGTGGCGCTGCCCGACGACGGGGGCGTGGTGACCTGGAAGAAGGCTCCGCCGCATCTGGCCACCGCCCCGGCCGTGACCCGGCCCGAACGTTCCACTCCCGGCGTGGCGGCATCGGCCGCGGCCGCTGCACCTGCCGGCCGGGCGATGCTGTTCGACGCCAGCGACGGCAAACGCTCGTTGCGCTCTCCGGAGCGGTCCGCGCCGCCGGTGCGGCCCGCCGCGCGCCCCGTATGGCCGGCGGTCGCGATCACTTTCGTCCTTACCGGTGGCGCGGCGGCGCTGGGGGGTTGGTGGTTCTGGCGCCGCCAGCGCCGTCGGGAAGCGAAGACGGCCGTCGCGCCCGCCGCGGCGCCCGTGGCTCCGCCGGCTCCGGCTCCCGTCCCCGCCGCCGCTCCTGCCTCGGTGCCCGCTGCCGCGATCCGGGCCTCGGGCACGCCGTTCCCGATCGGGCTCAAACCTCCTTCCCTGGTCGACTGGGAGCTGACGCCCGAACTGCTCCAGCAGATGGAGTGGAGGCGCTTCGAACTGCTGGTGCAGCGCTTCTACGGAGCGGCTGGTCTGCAACCGCGCACCCACCTCGTGGGCGCGGACGGAGGCGTCGACATCTTCCTCTACCGCCAGGGGGCCACGCGCCCGATCTGCTACGTGCAGTGCCGGTCGTGGGGCCAGATCCACATCGACGCACCGCAGGTGCGCGAGCTGTTCAACCGCATGACGGAGAACCGCGTGCCGGAGGCCGTGATCGTGACGACCGGGACGTTTTCCGTCGAAGCCGGGACATTTGCGCAGCGCAACCGGATCGCGCTCGTCAATGCCGCGGAGTTCATCGCGCGCTTCAACCGGCTCTCACCGCTCGTGCGGGCGCGCATCCTCACGGAAGTCACGGAGGGCGATTTCACGACGCCCAGTTGTCCGCGTTGCGGTTCGAAACTCTTCGTGCGCGAGCGCGCCGCGGACGGTTCCGCCCTGTGGGGCTGCACCCGGGTCGCACCGTGTCATTACACGGTCAGGCCCGTCGCGACCGAGGCGGCGGCGGTTTCCTAGCGGCCCGGGCCGGGCTTTCTATTGCTGGCTTCAGCCGCGTAGCCGGCCAACCAAGGCCGGCGCGCCGGCGCAACTTCCTGCGGCGCCCTTCGCCGCGGTCTCGTTCCGCGCGGTCGCGGACACGCGGAATGCCGGGGCGGCGGGAGCGGCGGTTGACGCTCCATCCGTAGCATCGCGGATGTTCGTTTCAGGTTTTCTCTGAATCTTCGGGAACAATTTCACCCCGTTTGCATCACGGAGACCCGCCCCTGGGCTTTTTCCCGGGTCACACAGGAACCCATTTCGTCATCACGCATGCGCTTTGTTATTCTCGGTTGCGCGCTGCTCCTCGCCGGAGTCGCGCGCGTGCAGTCGGCAGTATATTACGTGGACTACGCTGGCGGTTCGGACGCCAACGTCGGCACGAATGGCAGTCAACCGTGGAAGCATTGCCCCGGTGATCCGGCGGCAGGAGGCGTGGCGGCGGGAGTCAACCTGGCGCCGGGGGACGTCGTCCGGTTCAAGGGCGGCGTGGAGTACGAGCTGCGAGGTGCGACCGGCATTCGCCTGGCGTGGGACGGCGCCGCGGGAGCAGCCATCACCTACGATGGCAACAGCGACGGCTCGTGGGGTGCGGGCCGGGCTGTGCTGACCGACCGCAACGGCGGCAACGGCATCTCGGTGTTTCTCGCCACCGGGCTTCGCCGGCACCTGCGGTTCACGTCCTTCGAGTTTTCCGCGGTGGGCGGTGCGGCGGTGCTGCCGGGCGACGGCGGCGGCGCGCTGCAGGCGCGCTTCGGCGGTGGCCTCGCGTTTCCGGCCGGGGCGGAGGAGGTGGTGGTGGAGGATTCGTTTTTCCACGATCTGGGCTACTGGCAGAACGTGCGTCCGCTCGCGGCGGCGTCGCTCGCTGGCTGCGGGATTTCCGGCCAGGGCCGGCTGCGACTCGTCATCGTGCGC
>CALFZM010000095.1 GCA_937952235.1 uncultured Opitutia bacterium
GCTGCGGACCGGTCCAACGCACGTCAGCCGCCGGGGGACGGGCGGCTCCACCGCAACGGCCTCATTCCGCCTAAGGAAACCGTCGCGGGATCGTCATCCTTGCAACCCCGCCTCCCCATGAACGAACTCGATGCGCTCGAATTCGGTCCGAAAAAAGCGCGCGTGGAGATCATCCCGCTGATCGACGTGATCTTCTTCCTCCTGGCGACGTTCGTGCTCTTCACCCTGAGCCTCGAGCGGATCCGCAGCCTGGAGGCCGCCTTGCCGGACGGCTTGCCGGACCGGCCGCCGGCCGACACGACGCTCTTCATCCAGACCGTCGCCGACGGCTCCTACTTCTGGAAGGTCGGCAGCACCGCCGAGGCCGAGCCGGTCTCCGCCGCCGAACTCGCGGCCCGGCTCGAACGCTACGCCGCGTCGACGCCGCGGCCCCGCGTGATGATCCGCAGCGACCGCCGGGCGACGATGCGCATGGCCGTCATCGCGCTCGATGAGGTCCGGCGGGTCGGCATCCGCGCCGTGGCCGTGGAGACCACGGCATCGTTGCCGGGCAGTTGATGTCGCCTTCGCCGCGGGCCGCGCGCCAGGGCAGGGCAGACAATTCTGTAGTCCAAACCACGACGTGAAGCCGCAAAGGAGGGCGAAGTCTCGCCACCTTTTCTGGCGGGTCTATGCCTTCCTTCGCGCCTTGGCGTTTAGGATCCCGCTTCGAGGGGCTTCGACTTCACTTGAAGCTCCCTAGGCTGCGAACAGGTCCTTCATCTCCTTCAGCAGCCGCGGCACGGCGACGGCCGGGTCTTCCTTCGCCTCGTACTCGAGCGCGACCCAGCCCTGGTAGCCGCCGTCGCGGAGCAGCCGGGTGAAGCGCTTGATGTCGGCGGGCTTGGTCTTCTTCCCCGTGTCGTGCAGCTCGACCTTGTACTGGACGTTGACGGCGTACGGCACGCACGCCGCGAAATCCCGGTACGGGTCGGCGGTCCGGAAATTGCCGGAGTCGAGATTGATCCCGATCCACGGGCTCTTCACCGCCTTGACGAGGGGAATCAGCGTCTCCGCGCTGCCGATCGAATCGTGATTCTCGAGGCCGAGGAAGATTCCCTTCCTGCCGGCGTACTCGCAGCATTCCTCGAGGCTCGCGATCACCATCTTGTCCGCCTCGGCGCGGGGGAAGTCCTTCGGCTGCACCCCGGCGAACACCCGGATGTGGGGCGCGCCCATGAGGGCCGCCCGGTCGATCCACGCCTTGGTGTACGCGATCTGTTCGCTGAGTTTTTCCCCCTTCGGCAGCGAGAAATTGTTCCCGATCGCCGTGCCGCTGATCGCGATGCCCCGCAGGTAGGCGTGGCGCTTCAGGTCGAGCACGTACGCGTCGGTTTCGGACTCGAAGAAGTAGCTCGTGAGCTCCGCCCCGTCGCAGCCGTGCGCCGCGCAATAATCGATGAACTTGAACAGGTCCGTCTTCTTCGCCGGCACGAGCTTCGTGTTCGCCTTGCCGCGCATCACCGCGAAGTTCTCGCGGAACGAGTAGGCGGCGAGCGAGAGCCGAAGGCGCGGCTGGCCGGGGCGGTGGAAGGGGCCCGGGCTCGGCGCGGCCAGCGCCGTCAGCGGCGACGCGACGGTCGCAAGGCCGGCCACGGTTGAAAGTTTGATGAAATTCCGACGATCGAGGTGGTTCATGGCGGGGAGGGGAGGACGCAGGGGGAGGGAAGGACGGGGTGAACGCCCGCATAGGAACCGCATCTCCACCCGCGGGGAAGCCCGAAAATGCGGGGACGGCGGCCGGCAACGGGAGCGCCAATCGTGGGTTCGGAAACGTCGGCACCGGCCGATATCGGAGACGTGAACGTCCCGCCGTCCCCCCGAGGTCCGGCACGGCGGCCCTTGCTGCTGGCCGCCGCCCTGCTGGCTGCCGTCCTGGCCGCCGGTTGCTCCACCGTGCCCGAAACGCCGCGGCTCGCCACCGATCCGCGGGAGGCGGAGATCGCCGTCGCCAACCTCACCGCGCACGCCTGGCGGATCACGCTGCGCACGCCCGCGGGCGACGAGGTGCGGTCGGTCGAGATCCGGCCCCGCGAATCCCTCGCGCTCGTGATCGCGGGCGGCGAGTACGCCATCGAGCAGACGCTCTTCGCCCCGCCGCCGGCCGGAACGTCCACCCGCCGTTTTCCGGGCCGGCTCGAGGCGGGCGGTCGCTACCAGTGGACGCTCGCGACGCTGCTTTCCGCCGAGGAGGCGCCGCTGCCATGAGCGCGGTGAAGTCGGTCCGTCGCGCCGTCGCGCGGCTGCGGCTCGATGACGAAACGGTGGCGATGCCCCGCATCGGTCACCGCGACCTGCATGATTTCTGGCCGCTGCTCGCGGAGTCGTTCCGCCCTGTCCTGCTGGCGCCGCATCAGCGGGCCGACGAGGATGCGCTCACCTGGACGTGGCGCGAGCCCGAGGAGGGTGCCGCGCCGTCCGCCGCCGATCTCGCCGTCCTGCGGCAGCAGCTCGGTCAGGCGCTGGCCCACTTCTCGTCCGCCGTCGCCGCCGGCCGCGCCAGGCGCGGCTCCCACGCCCCGTGGCTCGCGGCGAGCGCGGAGCAGGTCGAGGCCGTGATGGGCGAGGTCGTGCGCGGGCTGGTGGCGCGCGGGGACGGGGCGCTGGCGGGCTATGTCTGCCGGACCGAGCAGGGCTGGCGGCTCCACAGCTGGGGCGCCCGCACCCCGGCGCGTCCCACGCATCCGGATACGCAGGGACTCGAGATTTCCGGCCGCGTGCTGGTGGCCGGCGCGCCCGCCCGGCACGATGTCGTGCTCGAGAGCAGCGATGGCGAGACGCTGGCCGAGGTGCCGAGCGACGAAGGCGGCGAGTTCACTTTCGGTCGGCTGAGCCCGGGCGAGTACCGGCTGCGCGCGCGGTCGGTGCGCGGCACGTTCCCGCCGCAGGGCATCGTGGTGGACCTCCAGCGCCGCTCGGTGAAGGGCGTCGTGCTGGCCGACGCGCGCGCCGACACCACCTCGCCGCTCGTCAGCGCCCGCCGCGCCCGCGCCCCGCGTTCGCGCCTGGGCCTCGGCCTGGGCGCCGCCGGACTGCTCCTGGCGGGCGGCACGTGGTATTTCCTGCCGCCGCGGTCGCCCGCGCCGGCGCCCGTCTCCCCCGCCACCATCCCACCCGCGGCGGTGGGGCAGTCCCGCGGCGTCGTCGTGCCGGTGAGCGCCAGCGCGGCGGTCTCCCCGACCGCGGCAACCGGCCTGGCTGGCACCGCGAGCGTTTCCCTTTCGTCCTCCGGCCCTGCCCAGCGCCTGACACCGGAACCCCGTCCGCCCGTGGCTGCGGCGCTCGAACCGCCGCCGCTCGTGCGCTTGCCGGATGCGGCACCCGCCGTGGGCCAGGCGGCGGGCGCGCCTCCGCCGGTCGCGCCCACGGATCCCGGCGCCTCGGCGGGCCAGGCCGGGAACGTGACTGCGACGGCCTCGTCGTCTGCGCCGGGGCAGCCGGCCGGGACATCCGACGTGGCGGGAGAATCCCTGCCTTCCGGTGCAGCGGCCTCGGCGAATGCGAAGGCCGCGACCGCAGCGGCCGGCGCCACGGCGGCCAGCGCGGCCGTAGCCC
>CALFZM010000096.1 GCA_937952235.1 uncultured Opitutia bacterium
GTGACCGCGGTCCCCGCCACTGCGAGCGGCTTCTATCTGGGTTCAATGACGGCGCGGGAGGAAGCACAGAGGCGCCGCGGCCAGACACTCGATACGAACCTCGCAGCGCTTTATCGGGAGCTCAACCTGACGCCGGCGCAGCGCGAGCAGTTCAAAAATCTCATGCTCGATACCGAGGAAGCGAACAAGCAGCTCTTCAGCAAGGCCGTGGCCGAGGCGCGGGCGCGCAACCCGAATTTCAATCGGGCGGACCAATACGAGGTATTCGAAGCATTGAACGCGCAGACGGAGGCGGAGCAGCAGGCGGCGGTGCGGCAGGCGCTCGGCGAGACTTCGGCGCAGGCGCTGCAGAAATACCAGGCGACGGCCCCCGTGCGGTTTGTTGCGAAGCAGCTCGCAGCGAATCTGTTTAATTCGGAGGCGCCGCTGCTGCCAGGGCAGGCGGACCAACTGATCGAGATCATGGCGCGGAATGCCAGGGGTCCGGCCGGGAAGGTGGACCTCGTGGCGTTGAACCTCGAGGCGACGGTGGCGCAGGCGAGCGGTCTGCTGAGCCCGGTGCAACTCGTCGAGCTGCGCAAGGCGGCGGACATCGCGGTGGAGCGCGCGAAGGCCGAGCGCAAGCTCAACACGGTGTCAGCGGCGACGTTGAAGGCGGCGGGGAAATGAGGCGTGAGTTTGAAGCAAATAGAAGACAGGCAAGATGCGGGTTTGTCCGAGTAGCGCAGGAAATCGGCCGCTCCTAAGAGGATGAGAAACGCTGGCGACCGTGAGAGGACGTCGGGCGTTGGCCAATACGCGGTGCCAATTATGTGAAGCCACGGGCGAGGAGACCGATAATCTCGCTCGTGAGCGGCGACTGCCTCCATGAGGAATTTAACATCTCTGTCCGCCCGTCATACCACCTCGAGGAGCTCGGCCTGCGGACTTGGATGCCATGCCTGACTCGCGTCAACGTGACCTGACGTGCAGTAGCACTCGGTGTCACTCTCTGCCCTTGTAGTGCTACTCTGGTGACATACTGGCACTCCGTGTCAGCGCGAGCATCGCCGCCCTGAAGTCACCTGACAAATTCGACCACTTGGCTATGATATTTGTGAGCTTTGAGAGTTCGTGTGCGTGCCGTTGTGCGTCGGCGGATTTTCCGATTTGGAACGCATTGTTTCGATACACGCCTCCATAAAACGAATACAGGTTCGATCCCAGCCCGGGCCGCCATGAAGGCCCACCCCCTCGGCCTTGTCGGCTTTTTCCCCTAGAAGTCGGTATCCGGCAGACCGCGTCCGATCCGATTCAGGCTTCTTGTTTCTCAGATCTCTGTGTCGCGGTCGATGATGCCACGGCGCATGAGGCGGCTGGTCTTCTCGGAAGGCGCCCAGACCAGGAGTACGGCCATGATGCCGTAGATCGGCAGGTGACCGACCAGTTCGATCCAGCTGAAGATCGTGAGCGTGAGGTTGATGATGCCCCAGGCTCCGATGATGATCACGCGCGGGAAGATCCCGAAGGCCAGGAATAGGCCGAGGAGCAGTTCGGTGGTCCCGGCACACCAGATGAACCACTCGTTCGAAAGGGGGAAGCTCGTCGACGCCGTGAAGTTCAGCGGATATTCTGCCAGGAAGGCATGAGCCAGGGTAGGATTGGCCAGCTTCTCGGTGAACGCCACGAACACGAAGCCCGCGCCGACGGAAATGCGCAGCAACTTCAACCCATGCCCCGCCAGCGCGGGCGACGGCTCGAGACGGGGGAAGAGCAGGCGGTCGATCGAATACGGCCCGCGGCCCTTGCAGAAGAAGAAAACCGCGGCGCCGAGGTAGTGCAGGTTCTCGAAGGCGCTCTCCCAGCCCACGACGAAGCCGGCGATGACCCACAACAACGCCAGCGAAGCGGCGAAGACCCGCGTCAGGCCGCCATAGAGGAAGCTCAGGGCGATGGCGATTTGCCAGGTGCCCAGGATGAAGATCCAAGGCGCGGTGAGCACATTGTTCGGGGAGAAAAGCTGGCCCTGCACCCCGAGCACCAGGAGCGGCACCGCGAAATGGATGCCAATTACAATGGGCACAAGACTGTAGAAGCGGGCCAGACCCTCGTCCGTGGCACCCAAGCGCTCGGGTCCGGGTATCACGTCGCGCTGCCCGCGGCGCCGCCAGAAAACGGCGGCGAGCACCGTGATGGCCACCGCCGCCGCGACCGCGGATAAGCAGTAGGCCGAGAAGAAGCCGCTCGGGGCCAACGCGGGCGGCTTGCCGGCAATAAACCACTTCTCGTGGGCTTGGGTGAGGGTCGCGCTCGCCAAATACCCGAGCGCGGTGATGACCACGGTGATGAGGCGGTTCAATCCCGTGCCATGCATGATCCGACGATTCGAGGCCGCTGGCTGCACGTCAATCGTGGGCAAGGACGAGATGGCGAAGCCGTCCCGCTGTCTGATGCGGTGAAGCGTTGATGTTCGCCTGATTCCTCTAGGTGACCGCGCCCCGCTGCGCGATCGCGGCCCGATAGTGACGCACGACTTCGTCCGCTTGCGCGATGGCTTCGGGCGCGACCGGAACGCGCAGGTTCTCCGAGAGGCGAACGGTCCTGGTCGTGGCGCTCGAGGTGCGGACCGTGACGTTCATCACCGTGCCGAACTCGATCGCGGGAGCACCGGACGCAAGGAATTCCACGCGCGCGAGGCGTCTCCCCCGGGTGACCGACAACGGGAAATAGCCGTCGCCAATCAACACGCCGCCACGGGAGAAAATCACTTCCACGCCCCCGGCAGGGATCGTTGGCGGCGGCTGGTAGAAATTCGTGGTGATGCTCCCCGCCGGCGTCCGTGCTTCATCCTCACAAAATCGGCGAAACTGCTCGGAGGTCAGCGTCCAGCGCGCGATCGCACTGCGCCCGCTGCGCAGGTCGCGAAAGACGCGGATCTTCGTCCAGTAATGAATCAAGAAGATCGGCGCCAATAGCGTCGGAAACAGGCCCACCATCAGCAGGGGCGAGCCGGTTCGACCCGTTTGGCGCAGGTCCACGATACCGAGAACAACGAGCGCCAAGCCGCCAGCTAAGACAACGCCGGAAATCGCCGCGTTTCGGCCGGGATTACGCACGCCACGGCTCCTCGCTCGTTTCGTCCTCATGGCATTTCGCTAAGCGCCATGCCGCCCGCTGTAAAGACGCCGCGCCCGCCCTGGACAAGCGCGCCCCGCGGTGACATGGGCCTTTGGCGCCGTGGAGGCGCGCGCGCTTCGTCGCAATCAGCACCTTCGATGTGTGAAGCCTCAGGTGTTTGCTGCTCCCGCGGGGTTGTTGCCGTCCCGAGCGGTCCGCGCGCGGTGAAAACCGCGCGAAGCCCATCCCGGGGAATTATCGAAGGTTCGACGTTTTCTTTCCGCGCGGCTTTCCCGCACCCGACGCCACGCCCTTGCCAGCCCGCTTGATCTCGGCGGCCACCTGCCCTGACGTCACCTGGGCCTCCAGCTTGGCCGGCGCTTCCACGAATTCGATTCCCTCGCCCTGGTTCCACGGCCCGCGCTCGTCCGTCTCGCCTTCATCCCCCTCCCCGGTGGAGTCGTTGAAGAACTTGTTCACGATGTCCGGACTCGGCGGAAGGACACCGATCTCCAGCGGGTCCTTGCCCATGCTGTCCAAGGCCGCCATGAACGCCCGAAGGTGAGTAATTTCCCGCGTCATCAGGAACTGGAGCGCGTCCTTCGTTCCTGGATCGTCACAGAAATCGATCAGCCGCTCATACACGATCTTCGCGCGGGCTTCGGCTGCGATGTTGCTGCGCAGATCCACGTCGAGTTCGCCGGTGATCTTGAGGTAATCGGCCGTCCAGGGGTTCCCCTGGGAATTGTGGAGGGCAACCCCTCCTCCGCCGGCTATGGCGATCAGTGGGTCGGCCTCCGCCGCTTCGCGTGAGGTCTTCATCGGCTTTAGATGCATGCGCGCAAGGGTTCCGATAATCTCGAGGTGACTTAACTCCTCGGTGCCGATATCCATCAAGAGATCCTTCCGCGCCAGGTCGGGACAATTGAGTCCCTGGATGGTGTATTGCAGCGCAGCCGCCAACTCGCCATTGGCGCCGCCAAACTGTTCGAGGAGCATGTTCCCAAAACGTGGGTCGGGATCGCCGACATTCACGGTGTACATGAGTTTCTTGATGTGGTGATACATAGACGTGGGAGTGCTGGAACGACGGTCTCATCCCGGGATCGTGTCCAGATACGTGGCCCCGCAGCGGCTCCGAGTGGAAGGACGCGGAGACCCCTAGGGTAACGGTTCTCCCCCCACCGGTTCCGTTGCCGCGCCACTTAGTTTCCGGAGACGACAATCCAAGGCCCCGGCACCGTGTCAGTCTGCCGTGAATACAGGCAGGCGCCGTGGCATGCGGCAATTGACCCGCATGACGGACGGCCGCTGAGCCAACTCATGCAGTGGGACTTCAAAACAGCCACGACAACGGCCGCACGGAAAGGTGGAGCGGCTTGTCCTCAAGCCGCTGCGGACCGGTCCGTCGCACGTCAGCCACCTGGGGACAGGCGGCTCCCCCTCAACGGTATGCGTCCGCTGAACCGAACCGCAGGGGGTCCGGTCAGGAATGGAGCATCCCGATGGATCAGTCCTCCGAGCGACGCCTCTGACCCAGGATTCACCCACCGGCCGCCCCCATCGATTCCAGGCCGGCGAAGTTTGCCAGGCGTTCCCCGCATCTGTTGTAGCTTCCCGCATGGGCCTTCTGACCTTCAGTTTCAACGTCACCCTCGACGGCTGCGTCGACCATCGCGAGGGCATCGCCGACGACGAGACGCACGCCTTCTTCACGCGGCTCATGGACGAACACGGGGCGATGCTGTGGGGCCGCGTCACCTACGAGATGATGGAGAGCCATTGGCCCGCCGTCGCGCGCGGCCAGGTGGCGGCGCCAGCGGCGATGCGAGCGTGGGCGGAAAAACTGGAGGCCAAGCCGAAGCACGTCGTGTCGTCCACGCGCCGCGACTTTCCCTGGGCCAACAGCCACGCCGTCACCGGCGACCTGCGCGCGGCCGTGCAGAAACTCAAGGACTCCACCCCTTCCGGCCTGCTCCTCGGCAGCGGCCGTCTCGCCGCCGCCCTGGACCGGCTGGATCTGATCGATGAGTACCGATTTCTCGTCCATCCGCGAATCGCGGGACACGGTCCGACGCTCCATCAGGACGGGTTGACGGAGGCGCGACGGCTCGAGCTCGTGTCCGCCAACGCCCTGCGGAACGGCGCTGTCGCCCTGCATTACCGCCGCGCGCGCTGATCCCAAGGCGGGCAGGGCCGGCGGCCGCCGCACGTCCGGTACCAGAGAGAACGTCACTCGTCTCCATCCCGACTGGTGCGCGGGTGAGCCCCACGACGTCGGGACCTGGCGTCGAGGACGACGGAGTCGCGGGCGACTCGCCTAGGCGATTTTCCGAACGAACGCGTTCGTTCCGGCCGATGGGAATTTGGGGAGGCGAATTCGCTCCGCCCGGTTGAGCGAAAATGCGCCGGCTCGTACTCTGCGGCACACCTCAGCCGCGCCGGGCCGGGTGGCGCCTCATGCGCCGTGCTCCCGACTCCCAGGCGCCTGCAATCCGATTCGCCATGACACCACTCCCTTCGTTTCCACCCCGCCGACAGCGGCGCATTCTCAGCCTGGCCGCTTCCCTTCTCCTCGCCCTTTCCCCCACCGTGATGTCAGCCGCCGCCGCCGGGACTGGCGCCATCAGCGGAACCGTGAGCAACCAGGCGACGGGCAATCTGCTGCAGGGCGCGCGCGTCGAGATCCCCACCGCCGGCTTGTCCGCGTTCACCGACAGCACCGGGCGCTACTCCTTCACCGGAGTGCCCTCCGGCTCACACGAGCTTGTGGTCAGTTACACCGGCCTCGATTCCCAGCGCCAGTCGATCAGCCTGGGCGCGGGACAGCGTCTCACGCAGAACTTCGATCTCACGGCCACGATCTATCGCTTGCAGGCGTTCACCGTGACGGGCGAACGCGAGGGCAACGCCGCCTCCATCACGCGGCAGCGCATCGCCCCGAACGTGAGGTCCGTGGTCGCGCTCGATGCCCTCGGCAACCTGCCCAACGACAGCGCGGGCGAGCTGCTCATCCGCCTGCCCGGCATCGCGGGCAGTTTCGACGACGAGGGAAACGTCACCGGCGTCTCGATCCGCGGCATCGCCCCGGGGATGAATGCCGTGATGGTCGACGGCAACCAGCAGGCGAGCGCCGGCGGCTTCGGACGCGATTTCCGCACGCATAACATCTCCGGCGCCCTGTTCGACGAGATCGAGGTGACGAAATCGCCCACGCCCGACATGCCCGCGGACTCCCTGGGCGGCTCCGTCAACCTGAAGACGCGGTCGCCCCTCAACATGAGGGAAAAGCGCCGCATCTCCTATCGCGCCGCCGCGCGCTGGGCCCCCAATTTCTACGACCACACGCCGATGCGCCGCGAGCGTTACCTGCACCCGCTCCTCAGCCTCAGCTACCAGGAACGATTCGGCTTCATGGGCGGCGATCGCAACCTGGGCGTTTCCCTCGACGCATTCTACAGCGAGAACGTCAACTCCGTCGACCAGACGCTGCTCGACTACGAGTTCACGACGTCGTCGCCGGCCTACATCTACGATTTCCGGCGCCAGAACGCCTACAACAACCGGACGCAGAAGAGCCTCTCGTTGAAGTTCGACTACCAGATCTCGGAGCGCACCCGCGTCTTCGTGAGCGGCATCTACAACGATGCCCCGGAGAAATTCAACCGGCTGTATACGATGCGCGCCTTCACGGCCCGCAACGCCACGGCGATCCCCGACGGTTACACGAGCGACCGCACGACCGTGCTGCCCGTCCCGGCGTCGACCGTGGAACTCAACTCCACGCTCTACAGTTTTCTCGATCGCCAGCGCCAGGTCACGGCGGGAGTGCGGCATGAGCTGGATTGGGCCACGATCGACTACGGCGCCAACTACAGCCACTCCAAGCCCCTCCTCCAGAGCAGCTATCGCGACGGCAATGCCGGCGGCGGCATTTTCACGATGGAGGTGCCGGGAGTGGGCTGGGTGATCGACAAATCCCGCTCCGCCGCCGAGCCCGACTTCACCCAGACGGCCGGCCCGAGCATCTTCGACGCGGACAACTATCGCAACGGCGAGCTCACCAACCGGAACAACAAGCGTTTCACCACGTTTCGAAATGCGACCTTCAACCTGTTGATGCCGCTGCCGACCCCGTTCGAGTCCTCGCTGAAGACCGGGCTCCGTTACCGGGAGGCGAAGATCGAGGAGGTCGCTGGCGAAAACCGCTGGACCTACATCGGAGCGGCGCCCCTCAGCCAGTTCGTCGATCCCAGCATCCGATTGAGCTATCTCGACGACATCGGGCCGCTACCGTTCGTCGACTCGGCCCGCATCGCCCAGGATATCCGGGAGAACCCGCAGAACTGGCGCGAGGATGTCTACTTCCGCGAAGCGCGGACCTTCATCGGCACGCGGTCATTGAAGGAGGAAATCGATGCGGCCTACATCCAGGGTTCCGCCCGCCTAGACCGTCTGAGCGTCGTTGCCGGCGTCCGGGCCGAACGCACGGAGTTCAATGGCCGGGCCTACGTGCTTTCGCAGACGCCGACCACCACGGCGCAGCGCAATGCCGATCCCATCGGGTCCGCCCGGGCCGATTACGCGGACAACCTGCGGCGCCTGACGGGCAGGCGAACGGACTGGTTTCCGGGCGTGCATTTCATCTACCGGTTCACCTCCAACCTCCAGGGGCGCCTGAGCTGGTCCAACAGCATCGGCCGGCCTCCCGGCACGAACCTGCTGCCGACCGAGTCCGTCAGCGAGAACAACGAAACCGTCACGCTCGGGAATCCGGATCTCAAACCGCAGCGGTCGGAGAACTGGGACGTCGCCCTCGAATACTACTTCGAGCCGGTGGGCCAGCTCTCCGTCGGCTACTTCCGCAAGGACATCGAGGACTATATCGTCACGCGTGCGATTGGGATCGTCGGTTCCGGACCCGACAACGGGTTCAACGGCCTGTACTCCGGCTTCACCATCAACGGCCCGAGCAACGCCGGCACCGCGAAGATCGACGGCGTAGAGGTCAATTACCAGCAGCAGTTCACCTTCCTGCCCGGCCTCCTGCAGGGTCTCGGCTTCAATGCGAACTACACGCGACTCTACACCTCGGGCGACTACGGCCAGACCGGCACGCGCTCGACGAGCGATGTCGCGCGCTTCACGCCGCAGACGGCAAACGTCGGTCTCAACTACAGCTACGGGCTCTTCGGCGCCCGCATCCTCTACAGCTACATGGACGCCACGCTGTGGGACTACAACGCGAACGCCGCGCGCCTCCGCTATCGCGACGAACGGGAGCTCGTCAACGTGGGGGTGACGTACCGGCTGCGGAAGGAACTGACGCTCTCGGTCGACCTCACCAACGCCTTCAACTCGCCGCAGGAGTACTATCGCGCGCTGCCCGACCGCCGCGAACGGACCACCTTCAATGGCACCACCGTCACGATCGGCCTCAGCGGGCGCTTCTAGCGTGTGGTATCGAAATTCCGGTACCCGGCAGGCGCCGAAACTCGAGGCCGCACAGCCGGTGGCACTCGCGTTGCCACCAGGCAAGACGCCGCCCGGAACGGCGGTGCGACGCTCTGCAACGGCCGCAGGCACCGTCGGGCTCGCTTCCATCCGCTGCGCGCGATGTCGTCGGCCGTCCACAGTTCTCCCAAGCTTCGCCCCATCATGCCCCTCCCCTTCCGCGCCGCCCTGCTTGCGCTGGTGCCGCTCCTGCCAGCCAGCGCCGCCGAATTTTTCGTCCATCCCGACGGCAACGACGCTCATCCCGGCACGTTCGCGCAGCCGTTCGCGTCGGTGACGCGGGGGCAGGAGGCGGCCATGCCAGGCGATACGGTCTGGATTCGCGGCGGCACCTACGTTTTCCGCGGCACCCGGATCGAGGTCGGCGTCCTGTTCACGAAGAGCGGCAGCGAGGGCAGGCGCATCAACTACTGGGCATACGGGGACGAGACGCCGGTGTTCGATTTTCATCAGCTCGCCACGCCGGTCAGGATCCGCGGCTTCAGCGTCAGGGCCAGCTGGCTGCACCTGCGGGGCCTCGAGGTCCGCGGCGTGCAGCAGATCCTCACCCACACGAACGAGTCCTGGGGCATCCGCGTCGAGGGCGGCAGCCACAACATTTTCGAGCGGCTCAACCTGCACCACCACGAGGGTCCGGGCCTCTTCATCGCCGACGGCGGCGACAACCTCGTCCTCAACTGCGATTCCCACCACAACTACGACCCCGACAAGGGCGGCGAAAATGCCGACGGTTTCGGCGGCCATGCGCGGCAGGGCGGCAATGTCTTCCGCGGCTGCCGCGCCTGGTCCAACAGTGACGATGGCTTCGATCTGATCCACGCCCGTGGCGCGCACCGCATCGAACACTGCTGGGCGTGGAGCAACGGCTTCGTCCCCGATACCCCCCAGCGCGCGGGCAACGGCGGCGGCTTCAAGATGGGCGGCTGGCTGCTCGATCCCGCGCGGTTTCCCGGCCACATCGCCGTGCACGAGATCCATCACAGCCTGGCGTTCAACAACCGCGCCGAGGGCTTCAACGCCAATTACCACCCAGGCATGCTCCGTTTCTACAACAACACGGCGTTCAACAATCCCACCCAATTCAACCTGAAGGTCGCGCCGCGGCTGGCCAAGCCGGTCACCCACGTGCTGCGCAACAATGTCGCCCTCGGCGCCGCTCCGGCGATGTCCGGACATGAGCGCAATCCGCCCGACGATCAGTTCAACGCGTGGAATCTCGAGAACTTCACGGTGACCGCCGACGACTTCATGACCATCAACCCCAGCGGAGTCGATGGTCCCCGCCAGCCGGACGGCGGCCTGCCCGAGCTCGGGTTCATGCGGCCGAAGCCCGCCAGCCGCCTGGTGGATGCGGGCATCCCGGTCGATCTCCCGTTCCGCGGCCGGGCCCCGGATCTGGGTGCGTTCGAGGTGAAGTGAGCCGCGCGCAACAGCGCGGCGATAGCGCGGGGGAGCCCTTCAGTCGGCACGACTCACTTGGGTGGAGCCGCCTGTCCCCAGGCGGCTGAGGTTCGACGGACCGGTTCGCAACGGCT
>CALFZM010000097.1 GCA_937952235.1 uncultured Opitutia bacterium
CAACGGCGTCGGTGGCGGGGGAAAAGTCGACGGGGGCGAGGATCGTTTTCATGGAGGAATGGTAGTCTCGCACGGACGGATGTGCCACGCAGGTCTTGCCTTATTCCGCGTGTTCCTTGTGGCCGCCGGTGGCTTGCCAATGCCAGGAGCCGGCCCCACGTTGCTCGCACCCTCTTCCCCCTCGCCCCATGCGTCAATCCCTCCTGCTCGCCCTGCTTGCCGTCGCTGCCGCCACCACGTTGGGCGGCGCCCCGGCCGAACGAATCAAGGTCCTGATCGTCGACGGACAAAACAACCATGCGTGGGCGACGACGACGCCGATGTTGCGCCGGATCCTCGCGGAGACGGGCCGTTTCGACGTCGACGTATCGACCAGCCCCGCCGCTGCGCCCGCCGCGCCCCGGCTCGCGCGCGATGCCACCGCGGCGCAGAAGGCGGCGCACGCCGAAGCACTCCAGCGGCACGCGACGGCGGTGACCGAGCACAAGGCCCGGAGCGCCGCGGCCTGGGCCGCCTGGCGGCCCGACTTCGCCCGGTACGCAGTGGTGGTTTCGAACTACAATGGCGAAACCTGGCCGGAGCAGGTGCGGGACGCGTTCACGAAGTTTGTCCGCGAGGGCGGAGGTTTCGTCTCCTTCCATGCGGCGAACAACGCCTTCCCGGAATGGCCGGAATACAACGCCATGATCGGGCTCGGTGGCTGGGGCGGGCGCAACGAGAAGTCCGGGCCGTACCTGCGGCTCCGCGGCGCCCTTTGGGCGCGGGACGCCTCGCCGGGTCCCGGCGGCGGGCACGGTCCGCAGCACGAGTTTGTCGTCGAGGTCCGCGAGCCGCAGCATCCCGTGCTGCGCGGACTGCCCCCGCGCTGGCTGCACACCAAGGACGAGCTGTATCACGGCCTGCGCGGGCCGGCCGAGAATGTCTCGGTGCTCGCGTCGGCCTATTCGCCCGCCACGAAGGAAAACGAGCCGATGCTCATGGCGATCCCTTACGGCCGCGGCCGGGTGTTTCACACCACGCTCGGGCATGGCGTGGAAGCGGTGAACGGTCTCGGCTTCCAGGTCACGTTCGCCCGCGGCGTCGAATGGGCCGCGACCGGGAACGTGACGCTGCCCCCGCCGCCCGCCGGCGCCCTCGTGGCCGAGCGCTCGGCCGCCCGCGAAGTCAAGTAGACGCGCGGGACGCCCCGCCGCGGGCAGACCGGTGGTCGATCACCCGGCGGCGTTCGTTCGGTGGACGCTCTTGCCGCGGGGTTGCGCGGCCGCCTTTCCTCCGTAGCGTGCGGCCGCCGTGTACTCCGCCGTCACCGCCCTGCACCGCCGCCCCATGAGGATTGCGCTCGCCGTTTTGCTCGTGGCGCTGTCGGGGATGGTGCCCGCGACAGCGGCGGAGCCGCGGGAGGAAACGCTGACGTTGTTCGAGGGCCGCAAGGTTGTGCTCGCGCTTCCGGACGGCTTCGTCCTGGAACGCGGCGGCGAGGCGGGCGGGATCGTGACCGTCCGATTGGAGGATGCCCGGCGACGCCTCAGCGGGGAAATCCGCTTCCTGCCCGACGGGGAGCACCGGTTCCTGGCGGCGCGCCCGCGAAAGGAACTGATGCACGAGATGTTCGGCGAGTACGTCGCCGCCTCGACGGAGCAGGGGATGCAGTTCGAGGAACTCGAGCCGAGGGAGGGCGCCGGCACCTATTGTCGCTTCACCGACGCGAAACTGGTGGGGAAGACCGAATTGCCGCCCGGTGAATACCTGCACCTCACGGTCGGCCTGAAGGCCTGGCGCGGGGTGGTGGCGATCTTCCGCATCTTCAGCCAGGATGTGACGTCGCCCGAGTACCAGGCGGTGCTCCGGCTGTTGCGGGAAAGCGTGGAGGAGCGGGCCGTGCCGCTCCGGTGAGGCCGGGAACCCGGCGCCTACACCTACATCTTCTTCACCGCGTACGCCATCGCCGCGGCGATCTTCTCCAACTGTTCGTCGGAGTGCATCGCGGAGATCGCGGTCCGGATCAGGTCCTTGCCGGCGGGCACCGCGGGGGCGATCGACATCACGGTGAACACGCCCTTGTCGAGCAGCGCCTTCCAGAATGGATACACCCGCTCCTTCGACCCGAGCACGATCGGCACCGCCGGCGTCTCGCTTTCCCACGTGTCGAGGCCGAGCGACTTCAGCATCGCGCGATACTTGCGGGTGTTGGACCAGAGCTTTTCCAGATGCTCCGGTTCGGACTGCATCACCTCGAGCGAGGCCTGCGCGCAGGCGGCCTGGCTCGGGCTGATCGCGGCGGAGAAGATCGTCTGCTTCGAGTGGGTGCGGAGGTATTCGATGATCTCGCGCGACGCGGCGACGAAGCCGCCCGTGCTGGCGAGGGACTTCGACATGCTGCCGCACACGACGTCGACCTTGTCGTTGAGCCCGAAGTGATCGACCGTCCCGCGGCCCTGCCGGCCCAGGACGCCGAAGCCGTGCGCATCGTCCAGCACGGTGAAGCAGCCGTTCTCCTCGGCGATCTCCGCCAGCTCGGGCAGGCGGGCGATGTGCCCTTCCATCGAATACACGCCCTCGATCACGAGCAGCTTGGCCGCATCGGGGTTCACCGCCGCGAGCACCTCGCGCAGGTCGTCGGGGCTGTTGTGCGAAAACCGCTCCACCGTCGCCATCGAGAGACGGATGCCGTCCCAGAGGCAGGAGTGGATGTTCTTGTCGGCGAGGATCACGTCGCCCTTCTGCGCGAACGACGCCACGCTCGAGAGGCACGCCAGGTAGCCCGCGACGTGGATGTGGCACGCTTCGCGGCCCAGGAAGGCGGCGAGGCGTTCCTCGAGCTCGACGTGGTACGCGCGCGACCCGTTGGAGGTGCGGGCGCCCGTCGTGCTCGTGCCCCATTTCAGCATCGCCGCGCGGCCCGCCTCGATGACCTTGGGATGAAACGAAAGCCCGAGATAATCGTTGCTCGAGAGCATGATCATCTCCTTGCCGTCGAGCCGCACGGTGGTGCCCTTCTGGGCTTCCATGGCGTGGTAATAAGGCGCGTACTTCAGCCGCATCTTGGTCGCGTAGTCGTCGCGGCAGCGGGCCAGAAGGGCCTTCTTGTTCCTGGTAAAGAAAGATAACGCCATGTGCGCGGGTCTGGATAGCATCGGCCATGCCCTTTGCAAACGCAAAGGCCGCCCGCAATTCGGCCGGTCCGACGCAATTTTTATGCGGGTGAGCGCCCGGGTTTACCGTCGCGCGCGCAGCCCCCCGACCCAGGCGTCCACGGCGGCGGCATACTCCGCCCAGCGCCGGAAAGGTCGCGCGCGGGCCGCCGCCGCGAGGGCCGCGACCTCGCCCGGCGCCCGCAGCAAGCGGTCCACCGCCGCGGCGAGGGCGGCGGTCGAGACGTCCTCCAGCAGCACGCAGCCGCCGCCGCGCGCCGACTCGCCCAGGGCGCCGCGCGCGGAGCAGACGCAGGGCTTGCCGTGGCCGAGGCTCTCGAGCACGGGCAGCCCGAAGCCTTCCCGCTGCGAGGGATAAACCGTGAACGTGCAGGTGGCATAGGCCTCGGCCACCGCGGCGTCCGACGCGGGTCCGTCGTAACGCAGCGGCCGGCCCGCCGCCTGGAGTTCTCGGATGCGGCGGAGCGCCTGCGCTCCGGTCTGAGGGTGGGCCAGCCCGATCAGCCGCAGCGTGAAACGGGCGCCGCCGGCCCAGAGCCATTCGCAGGCCTCGAGCAGCGCTCCATGGTTCTTGCGGCCCTCGATGCTGCCGACCGTGAGGATGACGGGCGGATCGGCGGCGGTTGCCGGCGCCGCGGCGGGTGGAGGCAGATCGACGCCGAGCGGGATCGTGGCGATGGGCGGCGTGCCCGTGACTCCGAGCCAGCGCCAGTAGTCGCGCAGGGTCGCGGCCGAATCCTCGGACACCGCCGCGATACCGTCGAAGGCGAGCAGTTCCACGAGATACGCGGGAAAACGCGCCACGGTGCGAGCCGGCGTCAGCTCCGGCAGCTGCAGTGCGATGGCATCGTGAAACAACGCGACCCGCGGCCCCGGCACGGCGGCAAACAGCGCGGGCAGCGCACGGGCGACCGCGGGCGAGAACACCTCGGGCACGAGCAGCCCGCGGTTCGAGGGCAGCGCCGCCGGGGCCCGGCCGAGCAGCCGCGCGGTGCGACCGCGCAGCCGCGCGCCCAGCGGCCAGCGAGCCCCGCGTTTGCCGGCGGCGTCGGTGGCGGTGAGGTTGCCCTGCTCCCACGCCTGGAGCTCGCGCCAGGCGTCGCGGTGCGGATCGTGCGTGACCGCGCGCGCGTCCGCCCCCAGGGCCTGCCACAGGGCGCGCGTCACCCGCTGGATGCCCGTGCGCGCGCGGGTGTGGCAGGTGTGCGAGACGTCGAGCAGGAGCGGCGCGGGCATGGCGGGACGGGACGTTCTGGCTGCGAGGCGGCGCGGCTCAACGAGGAAAACGCGTCAGCGCCCGCCGTTCCCGTCCTCGGGTGCCAGCCGCCAGAGCGTGAAATCCCGCACGGTCGTGACGCGGACCCAGCGTCCCGGGCAGTTCCGCTGCAGCGCGTCGCCTTCCTCCACCCGATGCAGGATCGCCCCGACGGGACGACCCGCGGCGGTGGCGCGCGCGACGAAGCGGGCGAACTGTTCCGGACGGACGAACTCCCAGCGCAGCAGCGGCAGGTCGGTGTAGAAGCGCAGGGCGCCGCTGTGCAGGCCGGCGACGACCAGCGTCCCGGGCGCGAACTCCCGCCGCGCGGCCGCCGCGGTGTCCGCGTACGCCTGCTCGTAGCTCTTCGTGAGCAGCAGGTGAAAACGCTGGGTCCAGTAGGCGCCCTGCGCGGTCGCCCATGCGACCAGCACCACCGCCGCGCCGTTGCGCCAGCGGGCGGCCGCCCGGCCGGGCCGCGCCGCCGCGAGCGCCTCCGCGCCCAGCAGGCCGGCAATGATCAGGGCCGGCGTGCCGGGCAGCACGAAACGCAGGTTCCACCAGACTTCGTGCGAGATGCTGTAGAAAATGTAGAAGAGGAAGAACGGCGCGAACCACGCCGCGAGCGCCGCCCTTTCGCGGGAGCGTCCCGCGCCGGCCCGCGCGGCCCAGGCCGGCAGGACCAGCAGGGCCGCCGGGAGCAGCACCGCGAGCCAGCCCGCGAAGTGCAGCGCGGTCGGGCCGCCGTGGCGCCAGCCGAACGCCTCGGTGATGTCGACATAGCCCGATCGGAGCGCGCTGCCGTACAAGGCGTGCTGGTACCAGCCGAGCCAGGCTGCGCCCGGCAGGCCACCGAGCACCGCCAGCCCAAGCCGCCGGAGATCCGCGCCGAGCAGCACGACCAGCGCCGGCAGCAGCAGCAGGTTGGTGGCCCGCACCAGCACCGCGACCGCCAGGGCGGCGCCCACGGCGAGGGCCCAGGCCCGCTGGCGGCGGGCGCGGAGCGCGGCCCACACCGCGGCGAGGCACCAGGTCGTGGCCGGGGTGTCGCTCAGCGGCTGCAGCGCCATGAACAGGAAAACCGGATACACCGCCAGGATGGCGCTGCCGGCCACGGCGAGCGCCGGCGGCAGCCCGAACTCGCGGCCCACCGCATACAGCAGCAGCAGGGCGCCGAGGGCGGTGGCGAGGCCCACCACCACCGGCGCGGCGTCCCAGCCGAAGAGCCGCCCCGCCAGCGCGAGGTGGAGCGGCAGCCCCACCGGGTAGGTCGGGGAGAGCCGCGGGTTGCCGTCGAAGGGCACGAAGCCGTGCGGCTGGAAGTGCTGGCGGATCTCGCGCTCGGCCGGGCCGAACTCGGCGGGGATGCGCGGCTCGGCGGCGAGCTCGCCGGCGGCGAGCAGCCGCGCGCTGTTGAGATAGCCCGACGAATCCGCGCCGCCTGCGAAGGGCGAGAAGCGCGGCGCGAGCCAGATCGCGTAGGCGGCGAGCGCGGCCGCCGCGAGCCAGCGCCAGGCCCCCGGCAACCGGCCGGCGGACGTGGGGGCGTTCGGATTTGACATGCGGGGCTCGCGTTCTGTGATGCCGCAAACTGTCCGTGACGAAATTGGATGACAAGCGCCTGCGTGGAGTGCGTCGTTCCGCCGGCCTCCGTGGGTGGCGGGGCGGGGAATGAGCCCGGACGATCGCCGGGCGCGCGGCGGGCGGCTGCTGCGCTTCCTCGGCCGGCCCATTCGCGTCGCCTACCTGGCAGGCGTTGTCGTGTTTCTCCTCTGCGTCGCGGAATTTTACCACCGCCACACGGGCGTCACGAGCCTGATCTCGATCGGTGACCTGCTCGACGGCTCCAAGGTCTCCGCCCTGCGGGCCACGCCGCACCACGTCTACGAGCGCACGCCCGGGTACGACGGCGCCTACTACGTGCAGCTCGCGCTCCACCCCACGCTCGACAATCCGGAGCTGCTCAAGGCGATCGACAACCTGCCTTACCGCGCCAAGCGCATCCTGTTCTGCTGGGCCGCCTGGGCGCTCGGGCTCGGGCAGCCGGCCTGGATCGTGCAGGCGCACGCGTTGCTGAACGTCGCGTGCTGGCTCGTGCTGGCGGTGGTGCTGCTGCGCTGGTTTCCGCCCGACAGCGTGCAGAACCTCGTGCGCTGGGGAGCGATCCTTTTCTCGCACGGACTCTGCATGAGCGTGCGCCATTCGCTCGTCGACGGGCCGAGCCTGCTGCTCGTCGCCCTCGCGCTGCGCTGGCTCGAGCAGGGTCGCCGCGGCGCGGGTGCGGCGACCCTCGCGCTCGCGGGCCTGGGCAAGGAGACGAGCCTGCTCGCCACCGCCGGTCTCGATTTCGACTGGCGGGCGCCGCGTACCTGGGGCCGGACCGCGCTCACCGTCCTGGCGGTCGCGCTGCCACTGGCCGCGTGGATGGCGTACGTGCGGCTGAAGTTCGGCCCGGCCGAGGATCCGGGCATGGGCAACTTCACGTATCCGCTCGCCGGCTACTGGGAGCGGGTGAGCCTGGCCTGGCGCGAGGCCTTCGGTCCGGAGGAAGGCGGCATCTACGGGGCGACGCTCGCGACGATCCTGGCGCTCGCGGTGCAGGCGCTCTTCTTTCTCCTGCGCTGGCGGCCCGCGGAGCGCTGGTGGCGCGTTGGCGTCGCGTTCGCGGGCATGATGCTCTTCCTCTCCACGCCGGTGTGGGAGGGCTATCCGGGGGCGTCGACCCGCGTGCTGCTGCCGATGACCCTCGCGTTCAACGTGCTCGTGCCGCGCACCGGCCGCTGGCTCCCGGTCCTGCTCGCCGGCAACCTCACGGTGGCGGCGAGCGTGTTCGAGTTCTCCCCGCCGCACGAGTTCTACGACCTCCGGGGCGACCGGGCGCTGCGCCAGGGCGTCCGCGTCGTGCCGGGCACGGGCTGGAACGGGCCCGAGCGCCACCTCAAGGAGCGCTGGCGCTGGACCACGGGCGACGCCGAGCTGACCTTCGTGAACGAGAATGCCGGGCCCGTCCGCGTGGCGCTGCGCGGCAAGGTGAGCGCGGTCACCGCCGCGCGGCAGTTGCGCGTCGCGCACGACGGCCGGCTGTTGTGGGGCGAAACGGTCGTCCACGACCCGCGCACCATCCAGTTCGGCCTCGTCCTGCCGCCGGGCGAGACCGTCCTGAGCCTCGCCACCGACCGCCCGGGCGAGAAAGTAGGCACCGACCCGCGCGACCTGGCGATTCGGGTGGCCAACCTCGTGGTCTTCGTGTCACCACCCGGGAACTCCCGTTGAACGTCGCATGGATTTCAGTTCCAAACCGCTGCTGCGCCTGTTCCCCCGCTTCCGCCGACTCGAGGCGGAGCGCAACCGCCTGCGCGAGGAGCTGCACCGGCTGCGCGCGGCGGAGGGCGACATCCCGACCTTCTTCCCGCCCGGGCACTTTTACTCGCCGCTGCCGTCGCGCAGCGAGATCACCGAGGCGTTCGCGCGCGGCGGGTTCGGCCCGCCGTTTGCCGGGATCGATCTCAACGAAGCCGCGCAACGGCAGCGGCTCGAGCGCATCGCCGGCTGGTACTCCGAGCAGCCGTTCCCCGAGCGGGCCACGGAGGGCTTCCGCTACCACCTCGACAATCCGTCCTACGGCGCGTTCGACGCCCTCATGCTCTACGGCATGCTGCGCGAGGCCCGGCCGCGGCGGATCGTCGAAGTCGGGTCCGGCTTCAGCTCCGCCGCGATGCTGGACCTGAACGAGCGCACGCTCGGAGGCGGCGTGGCGTTCACCTTCATCGATCCCGACATGACGCGCCTGCGGCCGCTCCTCCGGCCCGAGGACCATGCGCGCGTGACCCTGGTCGAGCGACGCGTGCAGGAGGTGCCGCTGGAAACGTTCGCGGCCCTGCGCGAGAACGACGTGCTCTTCATCGACTCCTCGCACGTGAGCAAGATCGGCAGCGACGTGAACCGGCTGTACTTCGACGTGCTGCCGGCGCTCGCCCCGGGCGTCCTCATTCACATCCACGACGTGGCGGGCAACCTCGAGTATCCGCGCGAGTGGTTCGAGGAAGGGCGGGCCTGGAACGAACAATACCTGCTGCGGGCGTTCCTGATGTACAACCGGGCCTACCGGATCGAGCTCTTCAGCGGCCTGCTGTTCAACCAGCATCACGCCTTCCTCCGCGAGCGCATGCCGCTCGCCGCCCGCGGCGGCGGCGGTCAGATCTGGCGCCGGAAGATCGAAAGCTGAGCGCGCGGCTGCCCGCGGGGCACCTTCCGGTTTCGGTCGGGCCGATTCCGCCCGGGTGGAGCCGCCTGCCCCCAGGCGGCTGACGTGCGACCAGACTTCCGCAGGGGCAGGCCGTACATCTTTCAGCGCGGCCTTTCTCGCCGGTGATTCGACGGCCCGCGGTTTCGGCCCGGCTCAGTCGGAATGATGCCGTTGCGGTGGAGCCGCCTGTCCCCAGGCGGCTGACGTCAGGCGACCCGGCCGCAGCGACTTGAGAGACACGCCGCTCCACCGTTCAATGCGGCCGTTCTCACGACGGACTTGAATGCCAGCTGCATGAGTTGGCTCAGAACGTCGCGATGCTCTCCAACCGCCGTCGGTAACGCGCGCCGATCGTCGCCGGGCTGAAGCGGGCGAGGATCGTCTCGCGGGCGGCGGCCCCGATCCGCGCGGCGAGCGCCCGGTCCGCGAACAGACGGCGCATGTGCTCCGCCGCGTGATCCGGATCGGGATCGGCCCAGGTCGAGCCGCGCGCGTAGGGCCCGTGATTGCGGTCGAGGGTGACGAGCGCGGCGCGCACCGGGCAGCCGTTGGCCGCGGAGACGAATTCCGCGGTGGCCGACCAGTCGGTGGAGATCACCGGCTTGCCCAGCAGCATGCATTCCGCGACGGCGAGCCCGAAGCCCTCGGAGCGGTGCAGCGAGACGAAGCTGTCGCAGGCCGACTCCAGCAGCGTGATCTCGGCGCGGGACAGCGTCCCGGTCAGCAATGTCGTCTCCGGCAGGTCCGCCACGCTCGCCTGCAAGGCGGCGAAATCGGCCTCGTTGCCCGCGACGTTCTGGACCTTCAGCACCAGCGCCGCGCCGTGGCCGGCCAGGCCCGACCGGCGGAACGCCTCGACCGCGGCCTGGGGATTCTTGCGCGCGGCGTAGGAATTGAGGTCGAAGAGCGTGAGGAAGAGGAAGCGGTCCGCGGGCAGGCCGAAGCGCGCGCGTGCCTCCGCCACGGACACCGCCGGCGGCGCGAGCGTGATCGCGTGCGGCATGGTGAGCACCGGCAGCGGAGACTTCAGGGCGATGGCCGCGGCGCTGAAATCGCTCGGGCACCAGATCTCGTCGTAATAATCGAAGCTCGGCACCCAGGCGTCGGGAAACTCCGGCAGCTCCCACGCGAAGTAGGCGATGTTGTACTTGCCGGCGCGAAAGCCCTTGCCGTGGTGGTGATCGAGGTCGCGGGAGGCCGGCGGGTCGACGTGGACGACATTCACGTCGTGCGGGTTGGCGTCCTGCAGGCGGGCGGCAAACGTCTGGTCGCCCAGCCGGTTCTTGCAATTGAGCTTCAGCGGCACGAGCGCGGTCGGGATCCCCGCGGCGTCGGCGGCGCGCACCATGCAGCGGGCCGACTCGCCCACGCCGAGGTCGGCGGTAAGGAAGCCCGCGATGTTCATCCCCAGCCGGGCGTGCCGCCGCGCGTACTCGGCCGAGTAGGGTGCGTCGCGACGGGAGAAATCGAAAATCACCTCGCCTGCATCCGTCGCGATCGACGTGAGCCGCAGCTGCCGGTTCTTGTGCTGCGCGCGGAAACGCTGCCAGGGGCCGAGCCCCGTGACGCGGCCGAGCCACGCGAGGATGTTGGTGGCGCCCACGCCCGTGAGCGTGAACGCCAGCGCGACTGCCTCCGCCGCGGGCACGTCGACGCGCAGCTCCCACGCTCCGGCGGTGCCGGCCGCAAGCCGGCCGCACGGCTGGCCGTTCACGGCGAGAAGCAGGCCCGGGACGCCGGCCTCGAGCCCGCGCGCGGCGGGATGGGCCACGTTCTCGCCGCGCACCACCAGGGCCCTGACGCCGGTCAGTGGCGGCAGGTGCACCGTGGCGGACTCGCGCAGCCAGGCCGAAGTCTCGTGGAACGTGTCGAAGAAAAGCCCGGCGTACGCGGTGAACCGCCGGGAAAAAGCGCCGCTCGCGGGGGGCGTGCGTGGACTCGAGGACATGCGTGCGGCGCGAAGCAAGGCGCGCCGCCCGGGCTTGGCAAAACTTTACGCGGCCACGCAAGTTCCCGAACTGCGGGCTTGCGCCCTCTTCGGCGAGCGGTCGTTTGTTTTCCCGTTAGCTGCGACATCAAGCACGCCCTTCCGGCAATCGCGTGCCTTCCTCACCCCTGAAATATTCCCTGGCTTCGGCCTTTGCCGCGTCCTGGCGCGTCGGCTCGTTGGTGCTGGTCACGGCACTGATCTGGGCGGCCTATTACCAGCGCTGGACGCCCGACTCGTGGCGCCTGCCCACGGACTACATCGGCGACGCGCACGAGATGCTCGCGCGCATCAAGGCGGCGTCGGAAGGGGACACGTGGCCGCTGACGCCACAGGTGATCGAGCGCCTCGGCGCGCCGTTCGGGGCGCATTGGAACGCCTACCCGACGCCCGACAAGCCGCTGCTGCTGGCGCTGGGCGCGCTCGCGCACGCGATCGGCCTTTTCGCCGCGGCCAACGCCGGCCTGCTGCTCGCGCAGATCTCCGCGTCGCTGGCATTCTATGTGACGGCGCGGTGGCTGCGGTGCCGGTGGGAGTGGGCGTGGGCGGGCGCACTGCTGTTTTCGTACACCTATCACGCCTTTCACCGGGGGCTCGCGCATTTCTCGTTCGTCTTCACCTGGACGGTTCCGCTCGGCCTGCTCGCGGTGTGGCTCGTGGCCCAGAGCAAGCGGCTCGAGTGGCGGAGCCCGGGCGCGTGGCTGTGTTGCGGCGTCGGCCTGGCGTTTGGCGTCAGCAATCCGTACAACCTGCTCTTCTGGGGCCAGCTCCTGCTCTGGGCGCTGATCGTGCAGTGGTTCGGGTCGCGCCGGAGGCCCAATCTCACGATCGGCCTCGCCGCGGGCGTGATCGCCGTCGCCGCGTTCGTCGTCACCAATGCGGAAGTCTGGATCCACGTGCAGGAGCCGGAGGGACTGCCGCTCCTTTCGCGCAACTACGGCGGGACCGAGCGCTATGCGCTCAAACCGATGGAGATGTTCATCCCTTCCCAGTTCCATCGCTGGGACTGGCTGGCGTTCTTCGGGCATCGCTATGCGCGCTGGTCCGAATGGCGGGGCGAGCCCTACCTGCCATATCTCGGCCTCTTCGGCATCGTGGGACTGGTGTGGCTCGGGGTGCTCAGCGTGCGCCGCCTCATGGCGCGCCAGGCGCCTCCGGGCCAGGCGCTCTCGGCGGGCTGGCTGCTCGCGTACGCGACCGTGGGCGGGCTGACGAACGTCGTCGCCTTCTTCTTCGGCGTGCAGATTTTCCGCGCGACGAACCGCGTCGCGATCTTCATCTCCGCGCTCGTGCTCGTGTTTCTCGTGGTCCGGCTCTCGCGCTGGACGGCCGGGTGGCCGCGGCCCTGGCGAATAGCGGCGGCACTGGGCGTGGCGGCCGTGGGTCTCTTCGACCAGCTGCCGGTGCGCTGGCCTGATGAAGTCTATGCGCGGATGAACGCCGATGCGCGCTCCGATCTCGCGCTCGGCCGCAAGGTGGAGGCGGCGCTTCCCGCCGGCGCGATGGTGTTCCAGCTTCCCGTGCTGGGCTTCCCCGAGGTCGTCCCCCCGCACCGCCTCGCCGACTACGAACACTTCCGCCTCTATCTCACCACGGATGCCCTCCGCTTCAGCTACGGCGCGGCGAAGTACCGGTCGCGCAGCCGCTGGCAGCGCGATCTCGAGCAGGTGCCGTTGCCGACGCTGGTGCGCCGGCTCGAGAGTTACGGGTTCTCCGCGCTGTACATCAACCGCAAGGGCTACGAGGACAACGCGGCGGCCATGCTCGCGGAGCTCGGCCGGCTCGGGTACACGCGCCTGCTGCACGGCGACGTCGGCAACCAGGTGCTCGTCTTCCTCAACCCGCAGGCCGAGCCCGTCCTGCCGCTCGGCCGCGCGCTCACGTACGGCCGGGGCTGGCATCCGCGGCCGGACAACGGCGTGCGCTGGGCGGCCGATCGCGCGGTGCTGTCGTATTTCAACCCGTATCCCCAGGCGCTGCAGGCGCAGTTGCACTTCGAGCTCGTCGGCGTAACGCCCCGGACGGTGAGCCTGGAGCAGAACGACCGCCTGCTGGCGGAGGTGACCACGGGTGAACAAGCGGTGCGGCTTGACCTTCCCGCGGTCTCGCTCGCCCCGGGGATCAATCGCTTCGTGCTGGAATCCCGCGAACCGGCGGAACGCCAGGGCACCGGGCGTTACCAGCTCCGGGCTTTTGGCCTGAAGGCGGCCACGATCCAGATCTTGCCCGGTCAGGGCGCGGGCGACTGGTCGGATTGACCGGCGCGGGCCGCCGCGCCGCAAGAATGAGCGTTGTCAGGGAAGGGAGGGAATGACGGTGTAGCATCGCCGCAACGCATGAACGCCGACGAATACATCAAGCTCGCCGAGGTGGAGGACCAGATGTGGTACTTCCGGTCGCTCCACGCCCACGTCGGGCGGGAACTCGCCCGCACCCTGCGGCCCGGCGCGGCGGTGCTCGACGCCGGCTGCGGCACCGGCGGGATGATCCTGCGACTGCGCGCGCAGCACCCGACCTGGACGTTTGCCGGCATCGACTTCATGCCGCTCGCCTGCGAACTCGCGCGCCGCCGCTGCGGGCCGGACGTAGACGTGCGGGTCGCATCGATCACGGAACTGCCGTTTGCCGATGCGAGCTTCGATGCCGTGGTGTCGGCCGACGTCGTGTGCCAGGTCGACAATCCGGAGGTGGCCGCGCGGGAGTTCTTCCGGGTGCTGCGGCCCGGCGGCACCGTCGTGATCAACGTGCCCGCGTACATGTGGATGTGGTCCTACCACGACGACTCATGCCAGACGAAGCACCGGTACACGCGGCCGGAAATTGCGGCGTTCTTCCGCGGTGCGGGCTTCGTCGAGGGCTGCACCACGCACTGGAACGCGCTGCCGTTCCCCGTGGTGTGGGCGAAGCGCAAGCTGTTCCGCCGCGAGACCGACACCAGCGACGTGAAGCGCTACCCAGGCTGGATTGAGGCGGGGTTCAACGGACTGATGGCGCTCGAGCATGCCTGGCTGCGCGCCGGCGGGCGCTGGGGCTGGGGCACCTCGGTCTTCGGGGTGGCGCGCAAACCGTAGCCGCCGCCGCGAGGCATGATCCATTTCGTCGTCGCCTGCGGACTGCTGCTGCACCTCGCGTTCTGGGGCGCCGGTCCAGCCTTGCTGGCGATGCCGCGACCCTGGCGGCGGTTCTGGCCGGTGCTGATCCTGCCGGCGGGCTTCGCACTGCAATCCGCGGTGGTCTGGTGGGGCGCGCACGCCGGCCTGCCCGGCACCCGGAGTTACGCCGTCTGGAGCGAACTCGTCCCGCTCGCATTGCTCGGACTCGGCCTGCGCCGGCGCCGGTGGCGCGAGGCGGCGGGGGACCTGGGACGTTTCGGCGTCGTCGCCGCCCTGGTCGCCGGCAGCCTCTTCCTGCTCGTGCTTCCCCTCGCGTTCGCGTCGCCGGGGCTCACGACGATCTCCCTCGGAAGCTGCGACGCGGCCGATTACGCGGCGGGAGCGCGCGTGCTGCTCGAGTTCGGGCGGTCCGATCGCAGCGGGTTTCTCGGCCTCACCGAAGTGGTGCAGGTGCTGTCGGTCGACAACTTCTTCGATTATTGGCTGCGCCTGAATCATTTCACGCCGTCGGCGCTGCTGGCCCTCAACGGCGCGGTGCTCGACTGTGCGCCGCACGAGCTGACGTCGCTGCTCACGTTTCTGCTCGTGGCCGCGATCGTCCCGGCGGTTTTCTGGAGCGCGCGGGCGATCCTCGGCTACAGCGGGGGCGTCAGCGTGATCATCGCGGCGCTCGCCGGCATCAGCCCGGTGTTCTGGTACGCGGCGGCGCACGTCGCGCCGGGTCAACTGCTCGCCGCCCAGGCAGTGGCGTGGCTCACCTGGGCGGGCGTGGCGCTGTGGCGCGGGCGGCTGGCCGCGGGTCGGGCGTGGCGGTTCGCGCCGATCCTCGTGCTCGGGACCTGGCTTGTGCTCGGCAGCTACAATTTCTTCGTCCTCGCCTGCCTGGTGCCCGCCTTCGCGGTGACGGGAGGCTTCGCGCTGTGGCGGCGGCAGTGGGGACGCTGGGCGCGCTGGGCCGGCTGGATGCTGGTGCCGCTCGCCGGCACGGGGGCGTTGTTCGCCGGGCGCGTGACCGGGCTGGCGGAGCGCTTCTCGCTCCTGCAGACCTACGACTTCGGCTGGCCGGTGCCGGCCCTGAGTGCCGAGGGGTGGCTCGGCATGGTGCAGGGCCCGGACCTCATGCCCTGGGAGACATTCGGGCTCCGCTGGCTGCTCGCGGCCGCGGTCGTGGGCCTGCTGGTATGGGCGTTCCTGCGGTCGGTGCGGGAGCGCCGGCCGGCCGCCTGGGTGGCGGTGGCCCTGATCGCGCCGATCGTGATCGCGTATCTGGGGCTCGAGGCGCGCGCCGCGCGGCTGGGCACCAATGCGAGCTACGACGCCTACAAGCTCTTCGCCGTGTTCTACCCGCTGCTGCTCCCCGCGTTTTGCTGGTGGGTCACGCTGCGGCGCAGCCGGCGGCTCTGGGAATGGCTGCTGGTCTGCGGCGTCGCGCTCGTGGTGGTGGGCTTCAATCTGCTCGCGGCGGGCCAGTTCGTGGTCGCGCTGGGCCGCCCGCCGCTGCGCGTCGACGGCGATCTCCGGCAACTGCGCCGCATCGAGGCGATGCCTGACGTGGCGTCGGTCAACCTGCGGCTGGCGGACATGTGGTCGCGCCTCTGGGCCAACGGATTCCTGCTGCGCAAGCCGCACTACTTTCCCAGCCATACCTACGAGGGCCGGCAGGAAACGGCGCTGCGCGGAGACTGGGACCTCGAGGGCGGCACCGTCGCGCTGGCGCTGCCGGGTCCCGCCCGCCGCGAGCTCACGCCGCGCTTCGCGCTGGTGGATACCCGTCACCCTGCCTTCGTCCGCGTCGATGCCGCCGCCGGGTGGCACGTGGAGGAAGCCGATCCGCGGGGCGGCGGCCGCTGGCAATGGACCCAGGGTCGCGCCACGCTGCGCGTGCGCAATCCGCACGCCTATCCGGTCACGCTGGCGGTGGCGGTGGACGGCTGGGCGGTTCGTCCGCGCACCGTCGCGCTGGCCGGCGCCGATGGCACCGTGGCGGGGACGGGGGAGTTCGGGCCGGAGCGCCGGCGCGTGGAGTTTCCGGCCGTGAAGGTCCCGCCCGGGGAATCGGAGCTGGCGCTGGACTCGCCGGCGCCGCCGGACCGGGTGTCCGGCGATCCGCGGCCGTTTGGCGTATCCGTATTCCGGTTGCACGTCACGCCGCGGCTGCGGCCTTAGCCAGCCATGCCATGGGCCGTCACCTCGCCCATGAGATCAGCCGCGCGGACGGCGGCGACGAAATCGCTTTTCACCTGCGCCGCCGGGACTTCACTCTCCCATCCTCATGCCCGCCCCGCTGTCCCTCCGCCGCACCTTCTCCGGCAAAAGCGTCCTCGTCACCGGCGGCCTGGGCTTCATCGGCTCCACTCTTGCGCGCACGCTGCTGGCGCTCGGAGCGCGCGTTGCGGTGGTGGACAACCTCAAGCCCGAATACGGCGGCAACCGCCGCAACCTCGCGGGCGTGGCGCGGCGCATCCGCGTCCACATCGCCGACGTGCGCGACTGGCCGCGCCTGCCTGAACTGGTGCGCGGGCAGGATTACCTTTTCAACCTCGCGGGCCAGACGAGTCACATGGACTCGATGACGGACCCGCAGACCGACCTCGACATCAACTGCCGCGCGCAGCTCGCCATCCTCGAGGCTTGCCGGCAGCACAACCCCGGCATCCGGATCGTGTTTGCCAGCACGCGGCAGATCTACGGCCGGCCCGATTACCTGCCCGTCGACGAGCGGCACCCGCTGCGGCCGGTCGACGTGAACGGCATCAACAAGATCGCGGGCGAGTCGTTCCACCTCCTCTACTCGCGCGTGCACGGGATCGCGGCCACCGCGCTGCGGCTCACCAACACGATCGGACCGCGCATGCGCATCAAGGATGCGCGGCAGACTTTCGTCGGGGTGTGGATCCGGCGCCTGCTCGAGGACCAGCCGATCGAGGTATGGGGCGGCGCGCAGTGGCGCGACTTCACCTATGTGGACGATGCCGTCGAAGCCTTCCTCCTCGCCGCCGCGCGGCCGGAGGCGGTCGGGGCCGTGTACAACCTCGGCGGCCCGCCGCCGGTGACCCTGGCCCGGCTCGCGGAACTGCTCGTCGAGATCAACCGGGGCGGGGCGTTCGTCGTGCGGGAATTTCCCGGCGACCGGAAGAAGATCGACATCGGCGATTACTACGCCGACGACCGGCTCATCCGGCGGCAGCTCGGCTGGAAGCCGCGGACCTCGCTGCGCACCGCGCTCGCGCGCACGGTCGCCTACTATCGCCGCGAGCGGGCGGCCTACCTCTAGGCCGGTGCACGGCTGCGCGGCGCCGGGAGCGGCAGCTTCGTTCCGCGGCCGCCGCGGGCGGAAACTTTCCTTGCGCTCCACCCACCTTGTAACGGCTAATGGTGCGGATGTCAGGTCCGGCTCTGAGCTTCGTCATACCCCTTTATCGCAGCGCTGAGACGATTGGCGGCGTGGTGCGCGAAATCGAAGGCCTCACGATTCCCGGCGGGCACGAGATCGTCCTCGTCCACGACGGCAGCGGCGAGGAGACGAGCGTCGTCTGCCGCGAGCTGGTGCGCACGGCGCGCGTGCCGGTGACGCTGATCGAGCACGCGCGCAACTACGGCGAGCACAACGCGGTGCTGACCGGATGGCGCCACGCGCGGGGAGCGCACATCGTCAATCTCGATGACGACGGGCAGAATCCGCCGACGGAGGCGGTGCGGCTCTGGCAGGAGGCGGTGGCGACCGGACACGACGTGGTGTTCGGGCACTACGATGAGAAGCAGCACTCCGCGTGGCGGAACTTCGGGAGCTGGTTCACGAACCGGATGACCGACTGGGCGCTCGACAAGCCGCCGGGGTTCTATCTTTCGAGCTTCCGCTGCGTGAGCGCCTTCGTCGCGCGGCAGGTCGTGTCGTATGCGGGGCCGTATCCCTACATCGACGGGCTGCTGCTGCAGGTGACGCAGCGAATCGGCTCGATCGAGGTGCGGCACGAGCCGCGGCGGGCCGGCGCGAGCACGTACACCCTCGGGAGGCTGCTGCGGTTGTGGCTGAGTGCCTGGATCAATTTTTCCGTGCTGCCGCTGCGGGCGGCGACGCTGATCGGCATCGTGATCGCGTGCGCCGGCCTGATCGCCCTGGGGTGGGTCTTCTGGCTCTGGTACCGGCAGGAGGGTCCGCAATACGGCTTCGGCTGGATCATGGCCGGGATGCTGATCTTCTCGGGCGCGCAGCTCGTGATGCTGGGCCTGATCGGCGAGTACGTGGGCCGGATGTTCCTGGCGGTGAACCAGCGCCCGCAGTCCGTGGTACGGGAAGTGCGCCAGTCGGTCCCGGCGGCCTGAAGCGGACTTCCAACGGGCGCCGACGGCGAACGTCGGCGCGGGGCGGCCGTGGCGCCACGGCTGCGACGGGACGCAGCCTTCGGGATTCGCCTGACCGGCAGGAGTGCCGGTGGCTACGCCTCCGCGCCCGGACGGTCGCCAAACATCTCCTGCCAGCGTGCGAACTCGACTTCGAGCCCGCGCGTCACTCCGGCCACGGCTTCCGCGGGAGGCCGCCGCCGGCAATGTCCGAGGTACGCGCAACAGGCGAGGGCGAGGCGGTAGTCCCGCGACTCCGGCACGACGAGCGCCCGGGCGAGAAAAGCGCGGCACCAGGTGCGGGTGCCGTCGTCGGCGGCGGCAATGAGGTCGGCGCCCCAGCGCAGCGCGAGGCGGTAGGAGTTCTGTTCGTCGCGGGCCTTGCGGCCGGGCGAGGAACTCACGTGATGGCGCACGGTGCTCCGGAGGGCGACGACGGTCTCGAGGCCGGCCGCGCGGGCGCGGAAGCAGAGGTCGATGTCCTCGCCGCCATTGACGAAGCCCTCGTCGAATCCGCCGAGCTTCTCCCATGCCGCGCGCTCGATGAGCAGGCAGGCGCCTGTGACGGCCGGCACGCGCCGCACGGGTTGCAGGAGCCGCGCGGGCCACGACGGCCGCGTCCGCGCGTGCATCGGCTTGCCGGTGAGGTTGACGACGAGACCGGCGTGATCGACGGCGCCGGTGCGGGCGTCGAGCTGGACGTTGCCGACCGGGCCGGCGCGCTCGCCGAGCGCGGCGTGCGCGGCGAGCATCGGCTCGAGCCAGCCGGGCAGCAGGATGAGATCGTTGTTCAGCAGCGCGAGCAGCCGGCCACGGGCGGCCGCGGCGGCGCGGTTGTTGGCGGCGGCGTAGCCCAGGTTGCGCGGGTTGAGCAGGACGCGAAGGCGGGGATCGGCGAGCGTGTCCAGCCAGGCGCGCGTGCCGTCAGTGCTGCCGTCGTCGACGAAGATGACCTCGTATTCCAGCCCGGGCGGGAGCGTGGCCTGCAGGGTGGCCAGCATCGCCTGCGTGAGGGGCAGGCAATTGAACAGCGGGACGAGGATGCTGACCTCCGGAGCCGCGGCGGCTGGGCGGGGAGAGGAGGGCGATGGGCGAGGAGGCGGCAATGAGAACCCGGGCGCGGACCAGGGAAGGCCGGGCGCCCGGTGACCTATCGTCCCGGGACCGGCGCCTCAAGCCTGCGGCGTCTCCGCGAGGAGCCGCCGCAGATAGGCGCCGTAAGAGGACTTGCCCAGCTTCGCGATGTTGGCGTCGAGCGTCGCGCGATCGATCCAGCCCTGGCGCCAGGCGATTTCCTCGAGGCAGGCGATCTTCAGGCCCTGGCGGTTCTCGATCACGGAGACGAACTGCGCCGCCTCGAGCAGGGAATCATGCGTGCCGGTGTCGAGCCAGGCGGTGCCGCGCCCGAGCAGTTCCACCTGCAGCCGGCCGGCCTCGAGGTAGAGCCGGTTCAGGTCGGTGATCTCGAGCTCGCCGCGCTTCGAGGGCTTGAGCGAACGGGCCAGCGCGACCACGTCGCGGTCGTAGAAGTAGATGCCCGGGATCGCGTAGTTGGACTTCGGATGCGCGGGCTTCTCCTCGAGCGAGAGCACGCGGCCGTCGGGGGCGAACTCGACGACCCCGTAGCTCTTGGGATCGGCGACGTGGTAGCCGAAGATCGTTGCGCCGTCGGTCCGCGCCGAGGCGCGCGCGAGCGATTTCACCAGGTCGTGCCCGTAGAAGAGATTGTCGCCGAGCACGAGGGCGGCCGGCTGGTCGGCCAGGAAGCCGGCGTCCTGCGCGATGTGGAAGGCCTGCGCGAGTCCGTCGGGGCTGGGCTGCTCCGCGTAGGCGAGCTTGAGTCCGAAGGCCGCCCCGTCACCGAGCAGCCGGCGGAAGAGCGGCAGATCCTGCGGGGTGGAGATGAGGAGGATGTCCCGGATGCCCGCGAGCATCAGCACCGACAGCGGGTAGTAGACCATCGGCTTGTCGTACACCGGCATGAGCTGCTTGCTCACGGCGACGGTGAGGGGGAAGAGACGGGTGCCGGAGCCGCCCGCCAGCACGATGCCACGGCGTGGCATCGTGCTGGCGGGGGGGGAGGGGGGAGAGGCGATGGGCGATGGTTTAGCTGACATGGGTGCGTGACTTGATGAGCGCTCCAAGACGCCGGGCGAGGGTAGCGGCGGCAGTGAGGAGTGGGCCGGCTTCCTGCGTGGAGATCAGGCCGACTTCCACGCCGATTTCGATCTGGGTTCGCAGCTCTGCGAGAGATCCCTTGGCGATGTAGAAAAATCTCACGCCTTCCTTGTCGGAATCAGGTTCGTCGCCCTCCGCTATGTTCGATGGTACGCTGATCGCGGCCCGTCGGATCTGGTCGCGGAGGCTGAAATCCCTAATCCCGTTCGTAGCCCGGTAGGTGGCGACGGCGAGGTGCTTCGCACCGCGCCAAACCTCGAGGTCGTGGAAACCGGTACCCATCGCCCATCGCCTATCGCCTATCGCCGGCCGCTCCGAGACGCTCCCTCGCGTATCGGGTGGCCGTAATCTCCCCCGCCCACGCCCGGTTCGCCAGATACCAGTCGACCGTCTTCTCGATGCCGGTGGCGAAGGACTCGCGGGGCGCCCAGCCGAGCTCGCGCTGGAGCTTGGTGCAGTTGATCGCGTAGCGACGGTCGTGGCCGGGGCGGTCGGCGACGTAGGTGATCTGCGTCGCGTACGGCTGGCCGTCGGCGCGCGGGCTCTTGCGGTCGAGCAGGCTGCAGATGGTCTTCACGATCTCCAGGTTCGGCTGCTCGTTGAGGCCACCGATGTTGTACGTCTCGCCGATCCGCCCGCGCTGGAGCACGAGCCAGATCGCGGCGGCGTGGTCCTCGACATAAAGCCAGTCGCGAATCTGCTGGCCGTCGCCGTACACGGGCAGCGGCTTGCCCTCGAGCGCGTTGAGGATCATCAGCGGGATCAGCTTCTCGGGAAAGTGATACGGACCGTAGTTGTT
>CALFZM010000098.1 GCA_937952235.1 uncultured Opitutia bacterium
TGGGGACAGGCGGCTCCACCTCAACGGCATGAGTCCGTCGTAAGGTGCCGCTCCGCCAGGGCCGGGGTTGAAAACGGAATCCGGTCCGACGCTACCGCCGCTCGTATTCCATGCCTTCGATCGCCCCGAGGAGCTCCTGGTACGGCGCTTCGCGGAAGCCGTCGGCCAGGATCTGCACGTCGACGAGCACGTCCGGCGCCAGCTTGATCTTGCCCACGCTGGTCACCTTGTAGTTGCCCGGCTGCGACGGCTGCCCGCGAAGCTCCGGGTCGGTGAAGCTGCAATAAAAGCCGAATCCCGACGCGAGCGTGAACTCCCGCGCCACCGCCCGACGCTCGACCGAGCTTTCCGCGAGGCCATAGCTATCCGCCTCCACGCGCAGCTTGAGCCGGGCCTTGGTGTCGAAACGATCCACGTCGGGAAAGGTGACCGAGATCGTCGCCGCGGCGTTCACGCTCTCCCGGCGCGGCGCGATGTTCAGGGTGTAGGTGCCGGCCATGTTCTGCGCCGACACCTTCCACTCGCCCGGGAGATAGAGGGTGAGTTTGCCTCGCGACCCGAAGTCGAGCGTCTCGACCTGCGCCGCCAGCGGCAGCGCCAGACCCAGCCAGAGCAGCAGTTTCTTCATCATGCGGATGGACCCATTGGAGTCACCTTTGGTGCCAGGGCAATCGTGCGCCGAGAAGACCGTGTCCTTGGCAACGCCGGCGGCGCAGCATCCGGACTAAGCCGGACTCGTGCCGTTGGCCTTCAAGTCAGCCATGCCGACGGCCGTACCGCACGTCAGCCGCCTGGGGACAGGCGGCTCCACCGCAACGGCGTCGTTCCGACCAGAGCAGATTCAATGATTCCGTAGCCCAGACCTAAACGCAAAGTCGCAAAGGAACGCGAAGTTTCGCCAAGTTTTCCTTCGCGAGTCTTTCCTCTCCTTTGCGTCTTTGCGTTTCGGATCCCGCCCTGATCGCCTACGATTTTGCTTAACACGCTCTAAGCTGTTCGGCCGTTGCCCCTACCGCCCGCTCCCCTCCGCTGCCTCACGAAGAAGCTCGGCAATGCGGGCATCTCCGGGGGCGAGGTTCCGGGCGGCCTCGAGTTCCACCCGGGCCGCCGCGCGGTTCTCCAGCCGCAGCAGCCAGGCGCCCCGCTCGCGCAGCAGTTCCGGCGTGACGCGGAAATACCGCGTGTAATCCATCGAGAGGCCGAGTGCCTCCCGGTAGTCGCCCTTCGCCACCGCCGCCCGCATCGCGTCGAGAAACACCGCGTGGGCGCGGGCGAACAGCTCCTGCGCCCGCTTTTCCTCCCCGCGTTCGCCTTCGTGCGCCGCCCACAGGAAATACACATGCGCCTGCTGGCGTGGCTCGGCGCCGAACTGCCGTTCGCGCTCCATGAACCCGAACAGCGCCCGGCTGTCGCGCCAGATGCCCGTCTGGGCGAATGCCTGCGCCGCCGCGATCACGAGCAGCAGCGGCACCACGAGGCCGAGGCTGCGCCAGCGACCTTCAGACCAGCGCAGCCCCACCCACCCGCACACTCCCGCCGCCAGCGGAAGGTGCACGAGGTAATTGTAGCGATCGACCGGCCAGGTAGGCCGCTCGGTCAGGCCCAGACACGGCAGGCTCAGCGCCGCGAAGCCCGCGCCGGCGAAGAACATCCCCGGGTGGCGTACCCGTCCCCTCCAGAGCCAGGCGAGCAAGCCCAGCGCCAGTGCCGCGAGCGCGAACACCCACGGCAGCAGCGTCCAGGTCAGGTCGGTGGGCGGGATGTTCGGGCTCATGCGTCCCGGCCAGAAGAAGCGGCCCGCCAGGTGCGCGATCGACGCCAGCGCCATGGCGACGCGCGTGCCGACGTCGACCTCCGCGATCGGCGGCGCGCTGGTGAAAATCCCCGGCGCCGTGTACCGCGTCCAGATCGTGAAACCCGCCGCCGCCGCCGCCGGCAGGAAGAACGCCGCATATCGTCCCAGGCGCTGCGGCCAGCCGCCGACCGACGTCCGCTCAGGAGCGGTCCGCGATCGCGATCGCAGCCACTCGTCCGCGACGAGGAGGAAGCCCGCGTAGCTCAGTCCCACCGGATAACTCGCATACGAGGCGACGGCGCAGAGCCAGCTCGCGACCAGCCAGCGCGGGCCGCGTCCAAATCCGACGGCCTCCACGTAGCACGCGAACGACGCCAGCAGCCACACCGTCGTGAACGGGTACGTCGACGCCGTCGCCCAGGCCACGGGCTCCGCCCGCAGGGGATGCAACGCCCACAGCGCCGCCGCCAGCCAGGCCACGCGCTCGCCCGTCACGCCCGCGAGCGCTCCACCGGCCAGCCGAAACACCCGGCGCAGGCACAGGAGGAACAGGCCGGCCGCCATTGCGTGCAGCACGAGGTTGAGCGCATGCCAGGCCCACGGTGCAAAACCGAACGCGCGCTGCACGGCGAGATCGAGCAGCCAGTGCAGCGGCTTGAACCGCATGGCCTGGTCCGACTCGAACAGCTTGGCCGCCAGCTCCCACGACCACGGCATCTGCAACAGCGGATTGCCCGTGATGTTGATGTCGTCGTCCCAGCGCACGAACTCGAACGTCACCACGCGGCCGAACACGACCAGCACCGCGGCGACAAGCAGTCCCGCCTGCACCCAGCCGTTGCGACTCATGGCGAAACGGGACACGGCCACGGCTCACTTTTCTCCGACCCGCGCCCGCCAGGCCGGCAGCTCGCGCTCGAGCAGGCGTGCCGGCCAGTTGCCGTACCAGCCGGAGCCGGTCCGGCGCTCGCGATCGACCTCGGCCAGGGAATACACCTTCACGCCGTCGCGACTCGCGAAGATCGGGCGGTCGGTGCCGACCTCGATCATCCGCGCCCAGAGCGGCGGTGCCTTCGGGTCCGCGACCACCACGACATCGAAGTCGGCCTTGTGGCGAAAGAACTCCACCGGCGCCGCCGCCACGCGCTCGACCCGGATGCCCGTCAGCCGCACCTTGCCCAGCCACGCCGCCGCCGCCTCCACCGCCGCGATCACGGCCGGCGAGGGCTGCTCGAGGCGGAGCAGGAAGCGCACGATCTCCGTCGTATCCGCCGGGGAGAGACAGGCGGGCTCGAACGTCCGCGCCCCCGTCGTCGCCAGGGTCCGCGCATCGTGCTGCTGTCCCCAGCCCGTGCGCCGGCGGTCGACGCGCACCTGCATCGCGAGCACGCAGGCCAGGCCGCGTTCGACCGCGAGGCGGGCACGCTCGCGGCGCGCGCCGTCGAGCCAGGCGAAAGGGACGGTGTCCCGCGCCGCCGCCTGCAGCACCTCGAGGATGCCGACCATCACGCCATCGTTGAAGGTGATGTGACCGGCGATGCCCTTCGTGTTGGGCCAGCGCTGCGGGAAACCGCCGTTGGGATACTGCGCGCCCAGGATGAAATCGAGGCCGCGCTCGCAGGCGGCGCGGTACGCCGGGTCGCCGAGCGACGTGAACGCCCGTGCCAGGTAGCCGACCTGGGTGTGCGTGGTGTGGTTGTCGAAGGTCGTGTCGGTGCGGTCATGGGAATCACGGACGGCCCGGATCTGCTCCGGCGTGAGGATCGCCAGCATGTCGTAGTCCTTCGGCCAGCCGCCGTTGGCCCGCTGGAACAGGAGGACGTTCGCGGCGATCTCGCTCACCTGCGTGTCGCGATAGGACGGCTGGTCCGGCAGCGGCTGCATCACGCGCTCCGGTTCGTTGATCCGGCGCCAGTGGTGCGTCGCATCGCGGAAGCCGGAGGTGTCGATCGCATCGGCGGCGAGGGCCGGAGCGGCGGCGACGAGGCAGGAAACGAGGAGCCAGGCGGTGAACCGGGGCGGCATTGCGTGGAGGATTGCCACTGAAACGAACGTGGCGGCGACGGCGATGGCAAAACCTGCGTGTGCGGCGGCTCCGTTTCGCGCCCGAGCCGTAAATGCCTTTGACCGCCCCGGTGCGGCATCTTAGCTGGCAGGCTCTCCATCTCACCCAACATCATGTCCGCGGCTCCCACCATCATCTACA
>CALFZM010000099.1 GCA_937952235.1 uncultured Opitutia bacterium
ATCCTGCAGACGCCTCGCCGTTGGAGCGTTACCAGCACGTTCTCGTTCTGAGCGGACCCATGCCGTTGAGGTGGAGCCGCCTGTCCCCAGGCGGCTGACGTGCGACGGACTGGTCCGCAGCGGCATGAGGACAAGCCGCTCCCCTTTTCCGTGCGGCCGTTCTCATGGCTGATTTGAAGTCCAACGGCATGAGTCTGGCAGAGCGGACGCCGCGTCGGCCGGTGTCACCCGGATTTCGAGTTGCCCGCGCCGGAGGGAAGCGTCCCAGTAGCGTCGCTTTCTTCATGACGCGTCTCGTCCTCCTCCTGGCGGCGCTGCTCCTCGCGCCGGCAGCCGCCGCGCCCGCCGGGCGGCCCAACATCGTGTTCATCGTCGCCGATGACCTCGGATACGGTGAGCTGGGCAGCTATGGCGGGCGCGAGATTCCGACGCCCCACCTCGACGCGCTTGCGGCCGGCGGGGTGCGTTTCACGCAGGGCTACGTCACGGCTTCCTTCTGCGCTCCGTCGCGGGCCGCGCTGCTCACCGGGAAACAGCAGACGCGCTATGGCTACGAGGGGAATCCCACCGGCGCGCTCAATGCGGATCCGCGCATCGGGCTGCCGGCCACGGAACGCATCATGGCGGCGCGGCTGCGATCGGCCGGCTACGTCACCGGCCTCGTCGGCAAATGGCACCTGGGCGGCACCGCGGCGTTTCATCCGCATCGTCGCGGCTTCGACGAATTCTTCGGCTTCTTGCACGAGGGGCATTACTACGTGCCGCCGCCCTGGACCGGCGCGACGACGTGGCTGCGGCGGGGCGCCCTGCCGGACGGCGGCCGCGGCCGGTGGACCTCGCCGGACGGACGCGTCATCTGGACCACGCACATGGGCGGTTTCGAGCCCGACTATGACGCCGACAACCCGCTGCTCCGGGGCAGCCAGCCCGTGGCCGAGACGGCGAATCTCACCGACGCGTTCTCGCGCGAGGCGGTCGACTTCATCCGGCGGCACGCTCGGCAGCCCTTCTTCCTCTACCTCGCGTACAACGCGGTGCACAGCCCGTTGCAGGCGGACGACCGCTACCTGGCGCGCTTCGCCGGCATCGCCGACATTCATCGTCGCATCTTCGCCGCGATGCTCGCGCATCTGGACGATGGGATCGGCCGCGTGCTGCGCGCACTCGACGAGAGCGGCCTGGCGGCCAACACCCTCGTCGTCTTTCTGTCCGACAACGGCGGCGCGACGCGTGAGCTCACCTCGAGCAATGCGCCCCTGCGCGGCGAAAAGGGCCAGTTCTACGAAGGCGGCTTGCGCGTGCCGTTCATCGTCCGCTGGCCCGGCCGGCTGCCCGCGGGCCGGGTTTTCTCCTCGCCGGTGATCTCCATGGATCTCACTGCCACCGCGCTCGCGGCGGCCGGTATCACGCTGCCCGCGGGTGAGCTCGATGGCGTGGACCTTGTGCCGCAGGTCCTCGCCGGCGCGGGTGCGCCGCGCACCTTCTTCTGGCGCGCCGGGGCGCGGCACGCGCTGCGCGACGGCGACTGGAAGGTGGTCCGGCATGGCAACCCGGGCGGACGCCAGGGGGACTGGGAGTTGTTCAATCTCGCGGCCGATCCTTCCGAGCAGGAAAACCTCGCCGCCCGTGAGCCGCAGCGGCTGGCCGACCTCGTCCGGCGCTGGGAGGCATGGAGCGCCGGCCAGGCCGCGCCGTTGTGGTAGCTGCTTCGAATCCTGTTTTCCCATCGCACTCATGAGTCTTCGCCGAACCCTTTCCCTCGTCCTGGCCCTCGGAACCGTTGCGCTTGCGCCCCTCGCCGCCGCGGCCACGGCCAAACCCAACGTGCTGCTCATCCTCGTCGACGACCTCAACGACTGGGTGGGGCCGCTGGGCGGTCATCCCCTCGCCAAGACGCCTCACCTCGATGCGCTCGCGCGACGCGGCACGACGTTCCTCAACGCGCACTGTCAGGCGCCGCTTTGCAATCCGTCGCGGGCCAGCCTGCTGATGGGAGTGCGGCCCACCACCACCGGCATCTACGGCCTCGCGCCGTCGATCCGGACGCTGCCGGAGTGGAAACAGCGGCCGTCGCTCCCGCAGTACTTCAAGCAGCACGGCTACCGTACGCTCAGCGTGGGCAAGATCTGGCATGTGATCCCGCCGGCGATGCGCGCCAGCGAATTCGACCAGATCGGCGCGGCGGGCGGCGTGGGCGTGCGGCCGCCCCAGAAGCTGATCGGCGCCACGCCGGGCGGCAATCACCCGTTGATGGACTGGGGCACGTTCCCCCACCGCGACGAGGAGAAGGGCGATTGGAAAGTGGCCGACTGGGCCATCGAGCAGCTCCAGGCCGCGCCGAAGGACCAGCCGCTCTTCCTGAGCGTCGGTTTCTTCCTTCCGCACGTGCCGTGCTACGTCACCCAGCCGTGGTACGACCTCTATCCCGACGACGACCGGGTGCTGCCTCCGATCCGGCCGCAGGAGCGGTCGACCACGCCCCGCTTCTCGTGGTACCTGCACTGGAATCTTCCCGAGCCCCGGCTCTCCTGGCTGCGCGAAGCAAACCAGTGGCGCAACCTCGCCCGCAGCTACCTCGCGAGTATCAGTTTCGTGGATTCCCAGGTCGGGCGGGTGCTCGCCGCCCTCGAGGCAACGGGCCGCCGGGACAACACCATCGTCGTCCTCGCGGGCGATCACGGCTACCACCTCGGCGAAAAGGAAATCAGCGGGAAGAACACGCTCTGGGAACGCTCCACCCGGGTACCCTTCCTCGTCGCGGGTCCCGGCGTGAGCGCGGGCGGCCGCGTCGCCCGCCCGGCTGAACTGCTCGACATCTATCCGACCCTGGCCGACCTCGCCGGCCTGCCCGCGCCGTCGGGCGTCGAGGGCTTGAGCCTGAAACCTCAGCTCCGCGATGCCCGCGCCCCGCGCGAGCGGCCCGCGATCACCTCGCACAACCAGGGCAATCACGCCGTGCGCAGCGAGCGCTGGCGCTACATCCGTTATGCGGACGGCAGCGAGGAGCTGTACGACCTGCAGCAGGATCCGCACGAGTGGACGAATCTCGTCGGCCGGCCGGAGTCGGCTTCGGTGCTGGCCGAGCATCGCCGCTGGCTGCCGCAGGTCGACGTCCCCGCCGCTCCGGGCAGCGCCAACCGCGTGCTCACCTACGATCGCGCGACACGGCAGGTCACGTGGGAGGGAGCCGAGGTTGCGCCCGACGCGCCGATTCCGTTCCGGTAGAGCAGGGCTTTCGAAATACCCGTGCGAACGGTGGAGCGGTTTGTCCTCAAGCCGCTCCGGACCGGTCCGTCGTACGTCAGCCGCCTGGGGACAGGCGGCTCCACCCTTACCGCATTCGGTGGGGCGCGGCCCTCCGTAGACGGCCCTGGGTTTCTCGAGTCCCCTGGGGTCGGTCCGCCGGGGCCGGCGTCACGGCGTCACGAAAAAAGTGCGTGCGACCGGGAGCGCGCTTTGCACCGGCGCGGCACCACCGCGGCCGAACTGCCACGCGACCACCGTCACCCGCAGCGGGAGCCGCGCGCGAACCGGCAGCGGCGTGAAGCGGAGCGCCGCGCCGTCCACGACGGCGGGACCTTCCGCGACGTAGAACCGCACCGGCAGGCCGGCATCGCTGGTCGCGGCAAGGGCCATGCTGCCATCGCGCACGCGTCGGTCGGACACCGGGGGAAAGTCGATGGTCTGCGACCGACCTTCGGTGCGTCGCGCGGGCACGGGCATCGCCGCCTGCTGCAGTCCGCGCTTGTAGGATTCGTTGCCGGAATGAAGAGCCACCAGCCAGGCCACCGCCGGCCGGCCGGCCTCATGGCAGGCATCGTAGGCGAGGGAGAAGGTGTCCGGAGCCGTTTGCTCGACCGGGCCGGCAAGTCGCAGGAGCGAGAGGCCCGCCTCAGGTCCCGGTGCACCAATCGGCGCACCCGCGGGCAGTCCCGTCCACCGTTCAGGCCGGCCGCGGGGCACGCGGTCGAGGTACGTCGGCTGAAGGACGAGCGAAGTGTCCGCACCGTCGGCGGGAAAGCGCAGTGAGACCTGCTCCGGCGTGCCGGCCACCTGCGGCACGAGCTGGCCCTCCTGCCGGAATCCGACCAGCGCGACGCGGCGCCCGCGCTCAAGCCGGCGAAACTTCTCCGTGAGCACGGCGTGTTCCTCGTCGAAACACCAGAAGGCCTCATCCGGCTCCGCGTACTCGGCCAGGGGCGCGGCGGGCACTCGCGCGGGTTCGTCCGCCCGCCAGTGATCCGCCAGCCAGCCGTCGGCGGTGGCGTCGACGTAGACGAGGGACGGAGTCGCCGCGCCGCCCGGGGCGGGGCCGCGGGGCAGGCGCGCCGCCGCCGCCTTGCGCACGTACAGCGCGAGGTAGGCGATCTTGTCCTCCGCGAGGTCGAAGCGCCCGCCGCCCGACTCGCCCAGCAGGGTGAGCGGGATCCCCGGGTGCACCGCGCGCTGCGCCAGGCCGAAGGCGACGCGTTCGGCCGCCCATTCGTACTCGCCGAGGGCGACCAGCGCGGGAATGCCGTTGAGCGCGGGCTCGATCGCCTCCGCCGGCGGCTTCTCGTCGCCGTAGGGCCACTCGCCGTTCAGCGCGATCACGGCCAGCGTGCGGTCGGGCCGGGCGCGCGCGAACCGCCAGGGCCACACCGCCGCGTCGGCCTGGCCGAACGCCATCACCGGGACGTGGGCGAGTTCGAAGTAGCCGGAGGCGGCGGCGAGTTCCGCCAGCAGCCGCTCGAGTCGTGGCGCCAGGCCGGCGTCGGCGAAGCGCTCCGGCCGGTCCCACGCGCCGATCCACAGCGCCGCGAACCCGGCCTCGCGCAGGGCGGCACGGAAGCGGGGATGCTCCAGCACGCGGTATTCGGCGAGGGCGGCGGAGGCGACGACCACGGCGCGCACCGCGGGAGCGGCAGGCGGGATCCACAGCAGGGCCCGGGAGGAGCCGCCGTCGGTCGGAGGGTCCGGGAGATCGCGTGCCCATGTCCACTCCGCGGCGCGCAGGCCGCCGGCCGCCAGCAGCGGCAACACCAGTCGGAGGCAGCGGAGGGCGGGTATCACGCCGCCACCGTGGGCCGATCGGCCGCAGGCTCAAGCGGGATGGCGCGGCGCGCGCCGAGCCAAAGCTGAGGTGGAGCCGCCTGTGCCCAGGCGGCTGGACGTGCGATGGACCGGTCCGCAGCGGCTTGAGGACAAGCCACTCCCCTTTTCAGTACTGCCGTCCTCACGGCTGAATTGACGGCCAACGGCGTGACTCCGGCTCAAGGCTCGAGCCGGATGCGCACCACCGCGCCCTCGACGAGGTCGACGAGCAGCGTGCCGGTTCCCGTCGTAGAGGTGTCGATCATGCCGGTGGGGGAACCCCGCGGCACGCTGGTGGCGCCGCCGCGCACCGGTCCCGCCACAACCTGCGTCCCGCCGTACCGGGCCCCCACGGGCGTGGCCGCCACCATGGCCGCCGAGGTGCCGTACACGAAGTTGTGATACACCCAGGTCTGCGCGTCGTCCGGGCCCGCGGCGCGGAGGATGCGCGATGGCCGGCCCAGCGCCATGTAGACCGCCTCGTGACGGTACCCCAGGTCGACCAGCCCCTCCCGGATCCGCTCCTGATCCTCGGACGGCAGCGTTGCGAAGACCGCGGCGTGCTCCGCGATGCGGGTGTGGCGGTGAGAGGTGCAGGCGCCGAGGCCGAGGGCGAGCAGGGCCGCGGCCGGGAGCAGGGATCTCGTGCGCAGCATGGGTCGAAAGGAACGTGCCGGAATCGCCGGAAATTTCGAGCCTGGACCGCGACGGAGGTGATCGTCGTCGGCGGGGGAGGACAGGGCGGTTGGAGATCGGACGATATCGCAGCCGGGAGGTGCCCGGAGAATCTCCTCTGCTTCTCCCGGAGCAGCGGGCGATGAAAAAAAAAGGCGGCGCCGTGAGGCGCCGCCTGGAATAATGGAATCTCTGGTCCGGATCAGAAGCGCAGCGTGGTGCGCAGGATCCAGTTGCGGGCCGGCGACAGCGCGAACGAGCCCTCCGAATAGGTTTCGTCCAGCACGTTGTAGACACCCAGGAACGCGTCGAGGCGGTAGCCAAAGACCTGGAAGGGGTAGCCGAACGTGACGTCGAACACCGTGTAGTCGCCCGCCTGGTAGCCGCCGTTGAGCGGGTTCCAGTCGACCGAGCGCGACACGACGGTCTCCGAGGAGTACCGCATGCCGAGGCCGACATTGGCGCCGCGACCGAGGCCGTTCATGAAGCCGTCGACGAAGGTGTACTTGCCGACGAAATTGAAGCGGAACTCGGGCACGTTCTAGATGCGGGCCTTGTAGTAG
>CALFZM010000100.1 GCA_937952235.1 uncultured Opitutia bacterium
AGCACGAACTGCAGCGCGGCCTCGATCAGGCGCGCGCCGTGGGTGGCGCACACCAGCCACTGCCCCGCGATCGGGAAGGCGGCGAGACCCCGCGCCAGCGGCAGCCCGGCGGCCTGGAGCAGCGGGAGCGTGCCACCCCCCGCGCCGACGAACACGAATCGCGCGCGACAGCGTCCGGTTTCCCCGGTGGCGGTGTCGCGGACGGTGAGTTCCCAGGCGGAGCCGACGCGACGCAGCCCCTCGACCCGCCGGCCGGTCAGGACGCGGCAATGCTCCTGCGCACCGAGCCAGCCGAGGAGCCGGCGGGAGAGTTCGCCGAAATCGACGTCGGTACCGGCCTCGACGCGGGTGGCGGCGACCGGTTCGTCGCCGCGGCCCTCGATGAGAAGGGGCGCCCATCGGTGCAGCTCCGCGGGATCGGCCGTGAAGCTCATCGCACGGAAGAACGGATGCGCGACCAGGGCGTCCCGGCGCGCGCGCAGCCAGGCGATGCGGTCGTTGCCACGCACAAAGCTCAGGTGGGGGACGCGGCGGATGTAGGCCGGGGGATCCGGCGCGAGGCCGTGAGCCGCGGCCCAGCCCCAGAACTGCCGCGAGCGCTCGAACCGGGCGAAGATCGCGAGCGCGGGGGTGACGTCGATGCCGGCGCCGGGCGTCGCGGGCGGCGGAGTGTAGTTGAGCTCGCAGAGTCCGGCGTGGCCCGTGCCGGCGTTGTTCCATCCGTCGGAGCTTTCACGGGCGAGGCCGTCGGCCGCCTCGAGCACGTGGAGCGAGAGACGCGGTTCGAGCGATTTGAGCAGCGCACCCAGGTGTGCGGACATCACGCCGCCGCCGATCAGGATCACGTCGGGGTGCTCGAAGGATGACATTGCGGTGGAAGGGACAGCCGCGCCGGGAAACGCATCGGACAAGGTCCGCGGCAGCGGGCCAAGGTGAAAGGCGAAGGGAGGCGCCGCCCACCGGTGCTCCGGCCGCGACGATGCGGGAGCGGTGGAGCCGCTTGTCCCCAAGCGGATGACGATCGGCCGTACCTCCCGCAGCGGCTTGAGGACAAGCCGCTCCACCGCGGTACCCGCACCTCCACCGCTCGGCGCGGGACTTGCCCGACGAGTTGGAGCGCGGGCTGCGGCGGAGCGGGCCGGGAGGACCCGCGCCGGGACGCTTACCAGCCGAGCGCGGCGGTGAGGCGGAACTTGCGGGGCTCGGCGAGGAGGACGCGCGCGTAGCCGCTGAGCGCGGGATTGTAGCGCAGCGGCATCAGTTCGTCCTCGTCGGTCAGGTTGGTGACATTGAGCTGGACGGTGAAGTCCGCGTTGCGTCGCAGCACCGGGAGCTTGCGGCGGTAGCCGACGAAGGCGTCGACCTTGAAATCGACCGGGCCGTAAAGCGTGCGCCCGAAGATCCGGTTGCCGGCGGCGGTGCGCCCGGTGACCTCGCGGCCGAGCTTGGGTTCGCTCTGCCAGCGCGCGCCGCCACCGACGAAGAGGCCGTTCAGCCGGCCGGTGGTGAAACTGTAGCGCAGGCTCGCGTTGGCCTTCCACGGGCGCTCGCCGTAACCGAAGCCGTAGAAGTCGCGCGTGCCTTCCATGATGCGCTCGAGACCGGCGGCCTCCTGCGCGATCGTGGAGTTGGACGTCGGATTGACGAGGTTCCCGGCCCCCGGAGTGGCGAGCCAGAAGTCGCGCTCGCGGCCGAACCAGGCTTCGAATTCGGGCACGATGCGGGAGCGGTCGGTCGCGGTGTGAGAGGCGTTGAGGATGCCGGTGAAGTTGCGGCTCAGGTTGAACCAGGTGGACAGCTCGTAGCCGCGGTTGCGGACGTCGGAGGTGCCGATGAGGTTGGCCTCGTCGCCGATGAGGTGGGCGCTGTAGTCGGCGGCGGAGATGCGGCCGGCGGCAAGCAGCGTGTCGAGGATGCGGGTCGTCGGGGCGACCAGGTTGTTCTCGCCGCTGTTGAGATTGATGACGAACGTGCCGCCGGCGGCCTTGTTCTGGTTGGTGTGAAAGGCGGTGGCGCGGACGAAGACCCGGTTGTCGAGCAGGTTGAGCATGAAGCCGTAGTCGTGCGTCTCGCCCTCGAACGGTTCGGGCAGGCGCTCGTCAGGCAGGACGCGCGCGTTGAGGGGCGGCTGGGAGTTGTTGGTGCCGTGGTTGTAGAACAGCGACACGAGCTTGCTGGCGTGGAAGACGACGCCCTGCGTGCTGGTGACGGGGGCGTGGCGCGTCGTGTCGTCTACCGTATCCGAAAAGCTGATTTCGTTGGCGAGGCGGCGGCCGGCGCGCACCTCGGGGTCGGTGGCGGCGAAGCGGCGTTCCCCGTGCTGGTCGAAGCTGATCCGGTCATACCGCAGGCCGGCGGTGACGATCACGCGATCGTCCCAGAACGTGCTCTGGGTGGCGGCGAGCAGCGTGCGCATCGTGCGCAGGATGTCGCCGCCGGCGGTGTTCACGTTGACCCAGGTGGGGCGCAGGGTGCGGCCGTTGCGGGTGACGGTGAAGGAGTCCTGCCCGTTGCCGCCGTAGTAGGTGTCGAACCGGCCGGGCGCGACATAGTGGCGGCGCCAGACGAAGTTGGCGGCGTTTTCGGGATTGGCGGCGTTGGCGAAGGGGACGCCGTTCTCGTCGACGAGGATTTGCGCCATCGGGTAGCGCCAGGAACGGAGTTCGCCGTGTTCGGCCAGGCCGGCCAGCCGGTGGCGGCCGAGCCGGCCGAGGTCGAGCGCCCACGCGACCGAGGCGCGCACGGCATCGACGGTGTACGCGCCGTCGTCGGCCACCCAGCGGCCCTCGAGGTAGAGGCGCCCGGTGTTGGGATTCGGAATCGGGGTGGGGGTGCCGTTCGGGTTCGGGATGACGGTGTTCGGATCGCCGGCGAACGTGAGCTGGTTGCCCTGCACGGTGCGGACGAGCTGGCGCGTGCGCTCGCGGTTCCAGGCGAGCTCGACGGTGAGGTCGCGGGTGAAGCGGTGTTCGGCGGTGACGACGAGGCGGTTGAAGTCGTGGTCGCGCGCGGAACCCGGGCCGTACGTGGAGACCGAATACGGGATCTGGTCCCACGGCACGAGGGTGAGCCCGGCGCGGTCGGCGACGGGCACGTTGAGATCCTCGTACGTGCTCTCCAGCAGGCGGAGATTGGCGGCGTTGCTGAGCGTGAGCGTGAACGGCGCGGCGCCGGCGGCGTCGGTGACGTGCAGCGTGCGGGCGGTGGTGTTGCGGTTGAGGCCGCTGGCGCGGTCGGCGGCGACCCAGGCGGCGTCGGAGCGTGTCGGGGAGCCGCGCGCCTGCCACAGGCGGAGCGCGTCGTAGGCGTTGATCGGCCGCGAGGCGTGGGAGCGCACCTGGCCGTTCTCGAAGTTGGCGAGCAGCGTGGTCGAGGGCACGGGGGTGAAGCGCACGGAGACGGCGCCGCGCGTCGTGTCGTTGTAGTCGTAGGTGCGCCAGCCCTGGCTGTCCTGGAAAAGTCCATTGAGGCGCAGGGCGAGCTTGCCGGGAACGAGCACCTGGTTGTGGTCGACCTCGGCGCGTTGGAAGCTCCACTGGCCGGTCTGGAGCCGGACGCCGCTGCGGGTACGGTTCGCCTGCGCGCGTTTGGTCAGGATGTTCACGAGCCCGCCGGGAGAACCGAAGCCGAAGAGGATGGAGTTCGGTCCGGAGGAGAGCTCGAGCCGCTCCGTGTTGTAGACATCGATCGGGATGCCGGTCTCGAAGAAATCCAGCGCGGTGCTGGCGGAGAGGCCGCGCACGCGGATGCGCGTGTCGCGCAGGTCCGAGCCGCCGAGAAACTGGGGGTTGGCGTCGGCGGCGGTGTCGAGCATGTCGGCGGCCATGTTGGGCGCGTAGGCGATCATGTCGGCGAGGGAGTTCACGCTGAAGTCGGAGAGGAATTCCGGCGTGAAGACCTGCACGGCGGCGGCGGTGTCCTTGAGCGACGTGTTGAAGCGGGAACCGGAGGCGGTGTTGCCGGCCTGGTAGCCCACGTCCTTGTCGGACGTGACCTCGAAGATGGACAGCTGGATGGGCGGGGGTGGCGCAGCGTCGGCGGACGCCCCGCGGGGGGGTGTGGCGGCGTTTTGGGCGAAGCCGGTGGCGAGGCCGGCGAGGGTGAGCAGCGGGAGGCGAAGCAGCGACGCGGTCATGGGGAAGGGGAACGGCGCGGGGCAGGCGCGGCTCGCGACTGAAAAGAGGAAACTCGCCGGCGCAAGCCCGGGCGAAGGTGCGGAGTTTGGTCGGCTGCACGCGCCGAGCGCGCCGACGCGAGGATGCCCGCCATGAAAGGTGAAGCGGCTCGTCCCCGGGCCGCTCCGGACGGGATCGACGCACGCCAGCCGCCCGGGTACAGGCGGCTCCACTCCGACGGCATCGTGGCGGCTCAGCGCCCGCCGCCGCTCAGGTAACGATGGATGCCCTGGGCCGCCTTGCGGGCGTCGCGCACGGCGTGTACCACGAGGCTCGGCCCGCGGACGTCGTCGCCGCCCGCGAAGACCCCCGGCTCGCTGGTCATCTGGTTGCCGTCCACCTTGAGCCCGCCCCATTCGTCGGTGAGCAGGGCGGCGAAATCGCTCCCGGGGGGGAACAGGACCGGATCGAAGCCGTATGCGACGAGCACGACGTCGGCGGCGACCTCGAACTCCGAGCCCGGCACCGCGCGCGGCTTGCGCCGGCCGGACGCGTCGGGCGCGCCGAGCTCCATGCGCACACAGCGGACGGCCCCGACCGGACCGCCGTCGTCGGCATCCGTGCGGCCGGCGAGCGCGGAAGGATTGGTGAGGAACTCGAACCGCGCGCCCTCCTCGAGGGCGTTGGCATATTCCTTCCGGCTCCCCGGCATGTTGGCGAGGTCCCGCCGATAGATGCAGACCGCCTCGCGGGCGCCACTGCGCAGGGCCGTGCGCAGGCAGTCCATGGCGGTGTCGCCTCCGCCGAGGACGACCACGCGCTGGCCGCGCACGTCGATCTCCGGGAGATCCACGAGCGGCGACACGACGTTCTTGCGGATCAGGAAGGGCAGCGCCGCATGCACGCCGGGGCGGTGTTCCCCGGGGACGCCGGCCGCCTTGGGCGCCTGGGCACCGACCGCGAGAAAAACGGCGTCGAACGTGCGGCGCAGGTGGGCGAGCGACACATCCCAGCCCACCTTCACGCCGAGCCGGAACTTCACCCCGCGCTGCACCAGCAACTCCACGCGCCGTTCGACGATCCGTTTCTCGAGCTTGAACGCGGGAATGCCGTTCACCAGGAGCCCGCCGGGGATCATGAGGGACTCGAAGACCGTCACGTCGTAACCGAGCTGGGCCAGCTCGTCGGCGGCCGCGATGCCGCCCGGTCCCGATCCGATCACCGCGACGCTGAAGCCATTGGGCGCCGCCGCGCACGCCTCGACGGCGCCGTGATCGAACGCGTAATCGTTGATGAACTTCTCCACGGCGCCGATCGCCACCGGCTCGCTCTTGCAGTTGAGGATGCACGCGCCTTCGCAGAGCCGTTCCTGCGGGCAGACGCGCGAGCAGATCTCCGGCATGTTGCTCGTACTGCGCGAGACCGCGGCGGCCTCGAGGAACTGGCCCTGGGCGGCGAGGGCCAGCCACTCGGGGATGCGGTTCTGGAGCGGACAGCCCGTCATGCAGAGCGGATGCGGGCACTGGATGCAGCGGCTCGCCTGCGCGCGCACCGCGGCGGCGTCGAAGTTGCCGTAGATCTCGCGGAAATCCGCGATGCGTTCGCGCGCGCCGCGCTTTGGCGGGGAGCCGCGGGGGATGGCGGACCAGGCGTACTTGGGATTCGACGGCATCATGGCGGCGGGTTCCCGATGACAGAATCGTGCCGCGCAGGCGCGCGGCGCGCGAGGGCGAAGCGGCCCGGCACGCCGAGGAATAAGGCGGCGGTGTGGGCTGGATAAGCGGACCTGCCCGCCCGGCGCTGAGGGGTGGTTGCAAGAAACGAAGCGCGTTGGGCAAGATGTGCGGTGAGGGACGGCCCGCCGGTGCCGTAGTATGAAATGTGAACACCATGACGTGCGAAATAGATGCGGCCCTGGCGGAGGCGGAACTCATCCGGTCCCGGCATGAGGGCGTGCATGCCGTGCATGGATTGGTCACGGCGATGCGGATCTGCCGCAGCCTGCATCAGGAAGGCGGATGGTGTCCGCGGACGGCCCGGGTGTTTCACGCGGCCGTGCGCAAGCTGCGCTGCCTGGACCGGACGGGGTTCCTGCCGCACGGCGACGACCTGGAATTTGCCACCGACGACGAGCAGGGGTTCGAGCAGGGTTCGTGCGCTTCGGGTACGATGGAACGCTCGTGGTCGGTCGCGTGCTGACATGGGTATTGCGCCGCGTCCCCGGCGGTGACCGCTGCGGCGGGCCCGCCGGGAGATTGCGGCCGGCGGCGAATCGGTGCAATCCGGGCGGATGAACAACGCCCGCAAGAGACCTGCCATCGCGTTCGCGCTCGCCGGCCTGAGGCTGGCCGTGCTGCTCCCCTGCTTCGGCCCCGTGGCGCTCCGCGCGGCGGCGGAGGAGGAGGTGCGGCATTGGACCGTCGCGGGCGCGGCCCGGGAGGGTCTGGTGTTCGCCCCGCGGAGCCCGGCGGCCTCGCCGGCTCCGCTCGTATTTGCTTTTCACGGACACGGAGGGTCGATGCGGCAGGCGGCGCGTTCCTTCCAGTTGCACGCACGCTGGCCCGAGGCGTGCGTGGTTTACCTGCAGGGCCTGAACACCCCGGGCGTCCTGAGCGATCCCGAGGGCCGGCGGCCCGGCTGGCAGCACCGGCCTGGCGATCAGGGCGATCGCGACTTGAAGTTCTTCGACGCCGTGCTCGCCGACCTGCGCGCGCGGCATTCCATCGATGACCGGCGGGTGTACGCGACGGGCCATTCCAACGGCGGCATCTTCACGTACCTGTTGTGGGCGGAGCGGGGCGCGGTGCTGGCGGCCGTCGCGCCCTCGGGCGCCGCCGCTCCGCGCCTCCTGCGCCAGTTGCGACCCAAACCCGTGCTGCACGTCGCCGGGGAGGCCGATCCGCTGGTGAAGTACGCCTGGCAGCGGCAGACGATCGATGCGGTCCTCGCCCTCAATCGCGCCGGCCCCGGCCGGCCCTGGGCGCACGGCGGGACGTGGCACGATTCGCCGCTCGAGGCTCCGGTGGTGGACTGGACGCATCCCGGCGGCCACGAGTTCCCCGCCGCGGCGCGGGCGGCGATCGTGGAGTTTTTCCGGGCGGACGCGGAGGCGAAGGATCGCAGCGACCGGACGAAGCGGAAATAAGACGGCATCGGCCCGCCGGGCTCGTCGCGGGCAAAAGGGGCCTGGTCGGCGCGGGAAAGGTTGGACGCCTGCGGCGCGATTCCCTAGTCGAAACGGTGTCATGGACGCCCACCCCGGAACACGCCGCCAGTTCGTTCAATCCGTCCTGCTGGGCGCTGCGGCGCTCGGCGCCCGTTCACTTTACGCAGGGGAACCTGCGGCCTGGACCATCGGCTGCCTCAACCGGCCCTGGACGAAGTGGAGCTGCGACGAGATGCTGGATGGCGTGAAGGCGGCGGGTTACGGCATCGTCGGCCTGCAGACGCCGACGAAGGACGACCCGTTCGTGGCTTCGGACTCGGCGTCGTACCTGGAGGCGTTGAAGGCGAAGATCGCTGCGCGCGGCCTGACGGCGACCATGGGACGGATTCGCACCCAGGACGACCGCCCGCTCGACGACCAGGCCAGGGCGGAACTGCGTCGCCAGATCGAGAACGCGCGCAAGCTGGGGCTCGGCACGCTGATCAACACGGGCGTCGGCAAGCCCGCGCAGTTCGAGGGCTGGTATCGCAGCATGGCATACGCGGCGGAGTACGGCGGGGACCGGGGCATCAGGATCGTCACCAAGCCCCATGGCGGCGTGAACGCGGCCGCCGCCGAGCTGGTGCGCTGCATCGAGAAGGTGAACCATCCGAACTTCGGCATCTGGTACGACCCGGGCAACATCGTGTACTACACGGGCAAGGATCCGTTGAAGGAGATGGAGCCGATCCTCTCGCGGATCACGGCCTTCACCGCGAAGGACTGCACCGCGCAGAATGGCGATGTCATGATCCAGCTCGGCGCGGGCAAGGTGGATTTTCTGCCGCTCTTCCGGCGGCTGAAGCAGGCGGGTTTCAAGGGGCCGTTCATGGTCGAGGCGTGCGCGATCGGGGCGACCGCGGCGGCGACCACCCGGAACGCGCGCTCCAATCGCGAGTTCCTCGAGACCTTGTTCAAGCTGGTCTGAGTCTCCGCTTCCCACGATGCAGCGCGGCGTCGCAGTCGGATTCCGGCCGGCCCCCTGGCGGATCCTCGGGGCAATCTGGACCGTCGCGCTGGCGGCGGGCAGCGCCGCGGGGGCGGAAACCACGGCGATCCGGGGGGCGGTCGAATTCAATCGCGATGTCCGGCCGATCCTCTCGGACAAGTGCTTTTACTGCCACGGTCCCGACGCTTCGCACCGGAAGGGCAAGCTCCGGCTCGACTCGCGGGAAGACGCGCTCGCTCGGGAGGCGTTTGTGCCGGGGGATCCCGGGCGGAGCGAACTGGTGGCGCGCATCCTGTCCGCGCACGAGGACGAGGCGATGCCGCCGCCCGAATCCAACAAGCGGCTCGACGCCCGGGAAAAACGAGTCCTCCAGGAGTGGATCCGCCAGGGCGCGACGTACCAGAAGCACTGGGCGTACGAGCTGCCGGTGAAACCGGCGGTGCCGGCGGGGTCCGCAGGCGTCGACGCGCTGGTTGCCCGCCGCCTCGCGGAAGTCGGCCTGACGGCCTCGCCCGAGGCCGATCGCCGCACGCTGATCCGGCGGCTGCATGCCGATCTGCTCGGATTGCCGCCGTCGCCGGAAGAGGTGGCCGCGTTCGAGCGGGACACCGCGCCCGATGCCTATGCCGCGCTGGTCGAGCGCGTGCTGGCGAGTCCCCATTACGGCGAGCGCATGGCGCAGGGCTGGCTCGATGTCGTGCGGTTTGCCGACACGATCGGCTATCACAGCGACAACCCGCGCAACGTCTGGCCGTACCGCGACTGGGTCATCCGGAGCTTCAACGCCAACAAGCCCTTCGACCGGTTCACGCTCGAGCAGATCGCCGGCGACCTCCTGCCGGACGCCACCCCGGAGACGCGCGTCGGCTCCGCCTTCAACCGCCTGCTGCTCTCGACGGAGGAAGGCGGCGCGCAGCCGAAGGACTATGAGGCGCGGATGATGGCGGACCGCGTGCGCGCCATTGGCACGGCCTGGCTGGGGCAGACGACGGGTTGCGCGCAATGCCACGACCACAAGTTCGACCCGATCTCGACGCGCGACTTCTACGCGCTGGGGGCGTTCTTTGCCGACGTGAAGGAAGCGTCGGTGGGGCGGCGCGAGGAGGGCATGCTCGTCACGACCCCGGAGCAGGAGGCACGGCTCGCGGAGCTGGATGCGGCGCTGGCCGCGGCGCGCCGCGCGGTGGAGGCAGTCCGCCCCGAACTCGATCTCGCCCAGGCCGCCTGGGAAACCGCGCTGCGCCAGGGCACGGTGCGCCTGCGCGAACTGGAGCCGGGCGCCAAGGCGGCCCCGGCCGCCCAGCGGGCGGCACGGGAGGCGCTCGCCGCCGCCCGCAAGGAGCCGCGGACGGCGCGCGAACGGCAGGCCTTGCAGGCCTGGTTCGAGGCGCTGCCGGACGCGCCGCACCGCGACCGACTTTCCGCGCGCACCCGGGCCGAGCAGGCCCGGAAGGAGTATTACGACGGGCTGCCGAAATGCCTCGTCACCGAGGCGGGGGCGGAGAAGCGCATCGTGCGGGTGCTGCCGCGGGGCAACTGGATGGACGACTCCGGCGAGATCCTGCGTCCGGCGCTCCCGCATTTCCTCGCCCCTCCATCTCCGGACGGGCGTGAGCTCAACCGGCTCGACCTTGCGCGCTGGCTCGTGGCGCGCGACAATCCCCTCACGGCGCGGGCGTTCGTCAACCGCCTGTGGCGGCAGTTGTTCGGCGTCGCCCTCAGCCGGGTGCCGGAGGACCTGGGCGCGCAGGGCGAGGTGCCGCCCAACGGGCCGCTGCTCGACTGGCTGGCGTGCGAGTTCATGGACAGCGGCTGGGATGTGAAGCACGTCGTGCGCACCCTCGTGCTCAGCCGCACCTACCGGCAGACGTCGGCCGCGACCCCGGCGCAGCTCGCGGCCGATCCCGACAATCGCGAGCACGGCCGGCAGGGCAGGTTCCGGCTCGAGGCCGAGCAGGTGCGCGACTACGCGCTGGCCGTGGCGGGTCGGTTGGAGACGACGATCGGCGGGCCGAGCGTGAAGCCGTATCAGCCGGACGGCTACTGGGACAACCTCAACTTTCCCCCGCGCGAGTACGTGCGCGACCGTGGCGAGGCCCAGTACCGCCGCGGCCTGTACGTGTGGTGGCAGCGCACCTTCCTGCACCCGAGCCTGCTGGCGTTCGATGCGCCGAGCCGGGAGGAATGCGTGGCCGAACGCGGCCGGTCCAACCTGCCGCAGCAGGCGCTCGTCCTGCTCAACGACCCGACCTACGTCGAGGCCGCACGCGTCCTGGCCGCCCGGATACTGCGCGGGGGCGGGGAGGGCGACGGCCTGAAGATCGAGCACGCGGTGGGGCGGACCCTGCAGCGCGCCCCCCGGCCGGAGGAGCGCGCGACCCTCGCCGCGCTGCTGGCGGAGCGCCGGCGCGAGTACGCGGCCGATCCGGCAGCGGCGCGCGCGCTGCTCGCGACCGGCGACGCCGCGGTCCCCGCCGGGCCCGATGCGGTCGAACTCGCCGCCTGGACCCACGTCGCGCGCGTGCTGCTGAACCTCCACGAATTCATCACCCGCTCCTGAACATGCCCTTCGCTCCCTACAGTCTCCAGACCCGCCGCGCGTTCCTCGGCCGCGTCTCGCAGGGCGTCGGGGCGGCGGCGCTCGCCACGCTCCTGTCGCGCGCCCGCCTCGAGGCGGCGGCGCGCGGCGTCGTCCATCCTCTGCCGCTGCCGCGGCGGGCGAAGCGCGTGATCTGGCTGACGATGGCCGGCGGCCCGTCGCAGTTCGAGACTTTCGATCCAAAGCCGAAGCTCGCGGCCATGCACGGCGAGCCGATGCCGGAAAGCATGACCCGGGGCCAGCAGCTCGCACAGTTGCAGGGGCAGAAGCTCGTCTGCCACGCCCCGCAGTTTCCGTTCGCCCGCTATGGCCGGAACGGAACCGAGATCTGCACGTTGTTTCCCCACCTCGGCTCGGTGCTCGACGACATCTGCCTCGTCCGGTCGATGACCACGGACGCCATCAACCATGACCCGGCGCACATGTTCATGAACACCGGCGCCCAGATCGCGGGCCGGCCGAGCATGGGGGCGTGGGTGAACTACGGGCTGGGCAGCGAAGCCGAGAACCTGCCCGGTTTCGTCGTGATGGTATCGACCGGGCCCGGCCGATCGCCGCAGCCGATCGCCACGCGCCAGTGGAGCAGCGGCTTCCTGCCGACTCGCTTCCAGGGCGTGCAACTGCAGGGACGCGGGGATGCCGTGCACTACCTCGGCAACCCGGCCGGCGTGACCCGCGCCCGGCAGGGTGGGGACATCGCGGCGATCAACGCCCTCAACCGCCAGCACGCGGCGTTCGAAGCCGATCCGGAAATCGCCACGCGCATCGCGCAGTACGAGATGGCGTTCCAGATGCAGGCCAGCGTGCCGGAGCTGATGGACCTGCGCGGCGAGGACGCGCGCACCCTCGCGCTGTACGGATGCACGCCCGGCGACGGCAGCTTTGCCACGAACTGCCTCGTGGCCCGCCGGCTGGCCGAGCGCGGCGTGCGTTTCATCCAGCTTTATCACCGCGACTGGGACCATCACAGCCAGCTGCGCGAGGAATTGCCGCTGCGGGCAAAGGAGACGGACCAGGCCTCCGCCGCGCTGATCAAGGATCTGAAGCAGCGCGGATTGCTCGACGACACGCTGGTGGTGTGGACGGGTGAGTTCGGGCGGACGCCCATGTCCCAGGGCAACAAGGGCACCACCGGCCGCGACCACCACAACAAGTCCATGTCGATGTGGCTCGCCGGCGCCGGCGTGCGGCCCGGCCTCGTGTACGGCGCGACCGATGAGCTCGGCTACGTGGCGGTGGAGAATGTATGCACGGTGCACGACCTGCATGCGACCATGCTGCACCAGCTTGGAATCCAGCATGATGCCTTCACCGTGAAGTTCCAGGGCCTCGACGCGAAACTCACCGGCGTCGAGGGCGCGAAGGTGCTGCACGATATTCTGGCCTGATTCGCTCCGGGTGGAAAGGGGCGGCACGGAGCTGCAAAGAAGCTACACGTGTAAGCAGGTTGCGTTCGCTCCGGGGTGAAAACCGTGCAACGAGCCGGGATGTGTCTTGCGACTGGGCGCGGCGCTGGTTTGCTCGGCGCGCCCTTTTTCCCCGATGCGTCGAGCGGCCCTGAACATATTTGATGGAACAAGTGCGTGCCGTCCCGGGGTCGGCGTACCCGCGCGGAGCGAGCACCGTTCCTTCCGCGGCAACCGGTTTCCCCGGCCCATGCTCGGCTGAACATGGGTCGTCCCCGCCCCGCGGGGGCAGGTTGTGCGATTTCCTACACTTTCCCCTCTCATGCGCTGGAGTCTTCTGCCTGGTAATGACGTCAAACGCGCGCGTGCCCTCGGGCGCGCCGCTCACCCGGTCGCGCCGTGCGCACGGGCCGAAACTCGCGACGAACTCTGCGTGGGCGCAGTCCGACTCGGGGCGGGCGGACGTCTCGGACGGGCGCTGCTCGTGGCTCTCGCCGCTGCGCTTCCCGCCGTGGCGCAAGTGCAGCCGTTGCCGTCGAACGCCATCAACCTGAACTCCGAGACGAGCCGGCAGGCGACGGTGCAACTGCTTGCCGGACACGCGCAGCAGAACAAGTCCTCCGCCGAAGCCGTTGCCCTCGCGCGGGGCTGGGCCGTGCGCGGCACGTCCTCCTCGGGCCGGCGTTTCGAGTTGATGGAGATCGCGGGCGGCACGCCGAACTACTTCATCACCCACAACGTCAACGCCGCGATCTCGACCGGCGCGAATCTCATCCGGAACACCGCTCCCTATAACGTCAACGGCAACGGCTTCATCGTCGGCGTCTGGGACGGCGGCGCCGTGATGTCGAATCATCAGGAGTTCGGAGTGCGGGTGCTGATCCAGGACGGCGCGAGCGTGATCGACCATGCCACGCACGTCGCCGGCACGATCGGTGCCGCCGGCGTGCTGCCCTCGGCGCTGGGCATGGCCCCGAGCGTCAGCATCGATTCCTACGACTGGACCAACGACCTCAGCGAAATGGCGTCCCGGGCTGCGACAGGCCCCAACCAGCCGGGCAGCATCTATCTTTCCAACCACTCCTACGGCTTCATCCGCGGCTGGGAATCGGGTTCGTATTCCGGTGCCTCCGGTCCGCACTGGTTCGGCAATGCCGGCGAGCGCGAGGACCGCGGCTTCGGCAACTACAACTCGACCGCCCAGACGATCGACGCGGTGCATTACAACGCGCCCTACTACCTCGCCTTCAAGTCCGCCGGCAACGACCGCAACGACGGCGCGCCGGCGGCGGGCACGACGTATTACTACGTGAGCGGCGGGTTCTGGACCTCCAAGTCGTACAATCCCGCCACCGATCCCCTCGGCGACGGCTCGGATGCGGGCGGCTACGACACCATGGAACAGCAGGCCAGCGCCAAGAACCTGATGACCGTCGGCGCGGTCAACGACGCCGTCTCCGGCGGCGTGCGTTCCCCCGCCGCGGGCACCATGGCGGATTTCAGCAACTGGGGTCCCACCGACGACGGCCGCATCAAGCCCGACATCGTGGCCAATGGCGTCGGCCTGCTCTCGTCGGTCAACACCGCGACCAACGCCTACGCTTCGTTCAGCGGCACGAGCATGTCCACGCCCAATGCCTCCGGCTCGGCCGCGCTGCTCATCGACTACTACGCCGAGCTGTTCCCGGGCCAGGCCATGCGGGCCTCCACGCTCAAGGGGCTGATGCTTCACACCGCGACCGATGTCGGCAACGCCGGCCCGGATTACGCCTACGGCTGGGGACTCGTGAATGCCAAGGCGGCCGCCGACCAGATCAAGGCGCACGCGGACGCTCCCTCCAGCCGCTTCCTGCATGAGGCGTCGCTTTCCTCGGGCGCGACGCACACGTATCCTTTTCAATGGGACGGCGTGGGGCCGATCCGCGCGACGATCTGCTGGACGGATCCCGCGGGCACGATCAAGACCGGCCTGGACAACCGCTCCCCGGCGCTCGTCAACGACCTCGACCTGCGCATCGTGGACCCGAGCGGATTCAACACCTATTACCCGTACGTCCTCAACGTGAACAACCCGGCCGCGCTGGCGACGGTCGGCGACAACGTGGTGGACAACGTCGAGCAGGTTGTCATCCCGGCCCCGTTGCCCGGCACCTACCAGCTCGTGGTGAGCCACAAGGGGTCGCTGACCGACGGAGTCCAGGCGTACTCGCTCATCCTCAACGGCCAGGCCATCGCGCCGGCGACGACGGTCACGGTTTCGCCCACCGACGCGGTGGCGGGCGAATCCCAGACGGGCGAGGGCACCGGCACGTTTACCTTCACCCGCACCGGCTCGACGGCCAGCGCACTCACGGTAAACTTCACCGTGGCCGGCACCGCCACCGCCGGGGTGGATTACACCGCCCTGGGGACGTCGGTGACGATCGCGGCGGGCTCGGCCACGGCGACCAAACAGGTCACCGTCATCGAGGACGCCGCCATCGAGGGCGACGAAACGGTGTCCGTCACCCTCGCGACCGGCGCCGGGTATGGGATCGGTTCTCCGTCCGCCGCGGTCGTGACCATCAAGGACGACGATGCGGCGTCGACCGCGTTCGTGACGGCGTTCAGCGCGGGGACGGTGCGGAACAACTACAGCGGCTGGGTGGGACTGCGGGTGCAGGTGGGAGGCAGTGCGCTGACGGTGACGGAGCTCGGGCGGCTGATGCTGACGGGCAACAGCGGGACGCACACGGTGAAGCTGGTGCGCGCCTCCGATGGGCAGGACGTGGCGGGCGGCTCGGTGGCGCTGGCGATGAGCGGCGGCACGGTGGGCCAGATCAAGTATGCCGCGTTGACGACTCCGGTGGTGCTGAGCGCAAACACCGCGTACTACCTGATGACCGAGGAGACGTTTGGCGGGGACAGCTGGCTGGACCTGAACACGACGCTGACGACGACGTCGGTCGCGACGGTGACGAATGCGGCCTACGGCAACGGCCCCGGAGCGTGGTTCCCGATGGCTGGCACCAACCAGACGTACGGTCCCGTGAGCTTCAAGTACGCCGGCGGCGGCGGTGGCGGCACGACGCGGATCATCGGGCTGAGCGGCAACCTGGCGTTTGGCGACGTGACGGTGGG
>CALFZM010000101.1 GCA_937952235.1 uncultured Opitutia bacterium
GCAGTCCCTGCTCCCCAATCACAGCGCGCCCCTCACCTCCACCATCGTCTTCCTGGTCCGGGCCGGGAACCCCAAGGGGATCCGCACCTGGGACGATCTCGTCCGCCCGGGCGTGGGCGTCATCCTCCCCAACCCGCGCACCTCCGGAAACGGGCGATACAGCTACCTCGCCGCCTGGACCTATGCCCGGCAGAAGCGTCACCTCGATGAACAGGGGGCGCGCGACTTCGTGCGCCGGTTGCTCGCGAATGTCCCGGTGCTCGACACCGGAGGACGCGGCGCCACCACCACCTTCGCCGAGCGCGGCATCGGCGACGTCCTCCTCACCTTCGAGGCCGAGGCCCTCTTCACGCTCCGGGAACTCGGCACCAACCGGCTCGAGATCAAGGACGGGACCCGGCTCGATGCGGCGCTGCGGGACAAGCCGACCGAGGTCGACGCGTTCTTCCATACGGCGGCGACCGGCTTCGCGGCGAAGTTCAACACGTTTCTCGGCACCATCTCCGGGTTGAACACGACCCAGCAGAAAAACCTGAACACGAGCAATACCCGCCTCGACACGCAGATCGCCGACCTGGAACGCCGGCTCACCCAGCAGCGCGCGATCATGGAATCGGCGTTCATCGCGATGGAGTCCGCCCAGCAGCGCCTGCAATCGCAGCAGGCGGCGCTGGCGAATGCGTTCAAGACCCAGACCACGTCCTGAACCCATGATCCTCTCCCGGACTCTTGGCCGCGCCGCTTCCGGCCTGCTGCCGTTCGTGCTGGCGCTTTCCGCCGGATGCCTGCATCCGCCGGCCGGCGATCCCGCGCGCGTCGGGCCTTTCTTCACTCCGCCCAATCATTCCGGCGATGCCAGCCTGGGCGGCATCCGGCGCGTCGTGGTGCTCCCGGCCTGGATCGGGGAGGGCCACCGTCCTGAGGTGGCGGCTGAACTCGACGGCGTCTTTTTCACCGCCCTGCAGCAGGAGAAGCGCTTCGAGCTCGTGGCGCTGGGGCGGGAGGAAGCCCGGCGGCGGTTCGGGGCGGAGGCGTTCTCCTCGGCGAGTGCCCTGCCGCACGATTTGTTTTCGTGGCTCCAGCGCGAGTTTGCCGCCGACGCCGTCCTCTTCGTCGACGTCACCACCTACCAGCCCTACAAGCCGATCGTGCTCGGCCTGCGCGGCAAGCTGGCGGCCATCGACGGGTCCCGGCTGATCTGGACGTTCGACAATCTCTTCTCGGCGGAGAATCCCGCCGCGGCCAACGGCGCGCGGAACCGGCTGCTCGACCGCGATCGCGGGGTGCCGGCCGACCTGACCGGGATCGTGCTGCAATCGCCGTCGAAATTCGCCGGCTACGCGGCGGCGGCGATGTTTGGCACGCTGCCGCCGGTGGTGGCGCCGGTGGCCGTCGTTACCAAATAAATTACATTTTTCTCAATTTCGCTAAATTCGTCACCAGGACTGCCGATATACGTAACAACCAGCCGAGGCGTAGTAACCTCACCCATGTCGCGGCTGATTCACGCATTCACTGAAGTAGCCCATGATCACTTCCACATCCTCTGCCGATCGTACCCCCCGTCCGGAGCAGCTCGCCCCGGTCGCGAAGCCCGTCGCCCAGCCCGAAGCGGTGCGCGCGGATCGGATCTCGACGGAACAGGCGGAATTCCTGCGCGCGGCGCTGGCCCGCCAGCCCGAGGTGCGGCCCGAGGTCGTCGCCCGCGGCCGCGAGCTCGCGGCCGACCCCTCCTATCCGTCGATGGACGTGCTGCGGCACGTCGCCGGCCAGATCCTGGCCTCCCCCGATTTGAGCGAAATCGAAGCCTGATTCCGGCCACATGGTCGCCTCCGGGTACGCGCGGACCTACCGCGCCAACGCAGTACTCACCGCCAGTCCGGGACAGCTCGTCCTGATGCTGTTCGACGGTGCCTTGAAGGCGATCGCCCTCGCCCGCGAGGGATTCGCGATCTCCTCCGACGATCCCCGGCGCATCGAGGTGATCAACCAGCACCTGCTGAAGGCGCAGGCGATTCTCACCGAGCTCCAGGACGGGCTCAATCTCGAGACGGGCGGCGAATTCGCCCGCACGATGCACCGGCTGTACGACTACCACAACCGGCGGCTCTTCGAGGCCAACCTCCGCAAGCAGGTCGAGCCGGTGGTCGAGGTGGAACGCCTCGTCCGCGAACTGCGCGATGCCTGGGCCCAGATGCTCGGCCAGCAGGACTCCGTTTCGACCGATCGCGTGCGCGGGCTCGCCTGACATGGAAACCCCGGCCCAGCGTTGCCTCCGGATCGTCGCCGCTCTCGAGGAGCTGGCGTCGCAGGAAGCGGCTGCCGTCGGGCGGGAAGACTTTTCGACGGTGCAGACGCTGCACGAGCGGACCGCTCCCCTGGTGGAATTCCTGGCCGCAGCCGGTGCGGACGTGCTGGGGTCGGCCGGCTTGTCCCGGCGGCTCGTCGCCGTCTATGAGCTGCGCCGGCGGTCCGGCGAAGTCCTCGCCGCCGCGATGGCGCGCGTGCGCGGTGAACTCGACGCCAACCGGCTCAGCCGGGCGCGGGTCGCCCAGATTGCCCCGGTCTACGGCCACCCCGGCATTGCCGCTTCGCGACTGCAGGCTACGGGGTAGGGTGGCGCCCGCCTGGCGGATTTACGGCCTGGCGCGGCTTCAAGAAGGGCCTGGCGCGATCTCCGAAGGCGGCGTTCCCTCGCGCCGCACCGCGGACACCGCAGCGCGCTCCCCGGCACCGGCGGTCGCTCAACTGGCAGCGGCCGCGAGCGGGCGGAGTTCCTCTTCGCCGATCACCGTCGGGGCGCTGACCACCGGCGGACCCTGAAGCCAGGCCTGGGCGATGCGCGAGGCCTCGAGTTTCCAGCTCAGGCTCGGCGTAGAGTAAACCGGCACGACCTGAGCCGCTTCACTGTGCTTCCAGCTCAGGCTGGCCTTGAGGCACAGCGATCCGTCGGCGAGGGTGAAAGCCTGCAGGAAAATACTGCCGCCCGGCAGTTCCGTCCCGGGCCGCGGGACGAGCGTAAGTCGCGCGAGGCCGTGATGAAAGCTCACCATGCGCTGCGATTCCCAGGGACCTCCGTCCACCGCCGGCGACTCGGCAACCAGGGCGGACTCGATGTCGGAGAGAAAGGAGAGCAGGCGCATCGCAACCCCCGTAATCGGCCCGCCGGGAAAAATCCTAAGAATTATCGCTCAAGTGGCGTCAGGGGGTGTCGAAACCCGGTGCAGTGATGAGTAATTCCCGCAGCACAGCCTTGAACGCCGGAGTGAGCGATTCCGCTCCGCCGGTGCCGGTCGCGGCGCAGCCGCCGCTCGTGCTGGTGGTGGAGGACGATCCGTGCGTCGCGGACGTGGTTGCCCACCTGCTGACGCGCCACGGGCACCGGGTCGTGCGCGCGGCCGACGGCGCGGAAGCGTCGCGTTGTTTCGCCACCCATGAAAAGGTCCTGAGCCTGGCGCTCATCGATTGCGGCCTGCCCGACATCGACGGCGTCGCGCTGGCGCGGGTCATCCGGAAGCTGGCCCCCGACTTGCCGATTGTGATGACGAGCGGCTGGGACAACGCCGATGCCCGCGCGCTCACCGAGCACGGACCGACCGTTTTCCTGCAGAAGCCGTTCTTTCCCGCCGACGTGGTCAAGGTGGTGCGGAACAGCCTCGCCGCCCGGGCGTGACATCGCCGCTGCGCGGGGCGCGCTTCCCGCTGTCCGGGTGAGGAGGCGCGGAGGCCCGCGCGATACGGAACGTAACAATTGTTTGAACCCCGGGTGCGGGGCGGATTTGAGTGGCGGTAAATCGACTCCAATTACGTAGTCCCCGCCGCTTCCCTCATGTCTTTCGAGAAAATCCTGATCGTCGAAGACGATCTGGTCATCCGCAATCTCCTCCAGAGCATCTTTGCCCGGCACAAACTGCCGGTGACCATGGCGGATAATCTCGCGCAAGCGCAGGCGTGCCTGGCCCGGGAGCAGTTCGACCTCATGATGCTCGACCTGCGTTTGCCGGATGGAGACGGGCTGAAGTTTCTCGAGCAGGTCAGCACCCTGCCGGACCGGCCGCTGGTGGTCATGGTGACCGGCTTCGGTTCGGTCGAATCCGCGGTCGCCTGCATGCGGGCCGGGGCTTTCGACTACGTGCTGAAGCCGTTTTCGCCCTCCCAGATCGACGTGATCCTGCGCAAGGCGCAGACGTACCGGCAGCTCGTGAAGGTCAACAGCCTGCTGAGCGACGACCCTGAGGATGAGGACGCCCTGCTCGTCGGCCGCAGTCCCGCCATGAGCCGGTTGCGGCAGTTGATCGAGCGCGTGGCTCCGACCGACGCCACCGTGCTCATCACGGGCGAGAGCGGCACCGGCAAGGAGATGATCTCGCGCGAGTTCTACCGGCGCAGCCCGCGGCGGGGACAGCCCTTCATCAAGGTCAATTGCGCCGCCGTCTCCCAGACGCTGATCGAGAGCGAGTTCTTCGGGCACGAACGCGGCGCGTTCACGGGCGCCACCGAGCGCCGCGAGGGCCGGTTCGAACTGGCCAACAACGGCACGCTGCTGCTGGACGAGGTCAGCGAGATCCCGCCCAGCCTCCAGGCGAAGCTGCTGCGCGTGCTGCAGGAGCGCGAATTCGAACGGGTCGGCGGCAGCCGCACGATCAAGGTCAACGTGCGGATCATCGCGACCTCCAACCGCGACCTGCTCGCCAACGTCACCAAGGGTGAATTCCGCCAGGACCTGTATTACCGGCTCAACGTGTTCCCGGTGCACGTCCCGGCGCTCCGGGAGCGGGTGGAGGACATCCCGCTGCTCGCCGATCACTTCCTTCGCCGCTTCACCCGCAAGCACGGCGTGAAAGCCACCGGCTTCTCCGAATCCGCCCGCACCGCCCTCGTTTCGTACCGCTGGCCGGGCAATGTGCGCGAATTGCAGAACACCGTGGAACGCGCCGTGATCCTCTCCGAATCGGGCCGCCCCGTCACCGCCGCCGCGCTGGGACTTCCGGTCGACCTCGCGCCGGTGGACGCCACCGCCCCGGTCGTGGCCTGGGATTCGGCCGATCCCGCTCCGCCCGAGCCCCCCGCGCCCGCGGTGGCCGAGGTGGTCGAGCTGCCTTCAGCCGGCCTCACCGACGAGTCCGGAAAGGTGCTTCGACTGGACGCCCTGGAAAAACAGGCCATTCGCGCCGCCCTGCGGCAAACGGCCGGCAATCGCACCCAGGCCGCCGCGGCGCTTGGCATCAGCATCCGGACCCTGCGGAACAAGCTGCAGGAGTACCGCGACGCCGGCGATCCCATCGATTCCGGGCTGGAGTCCGCCGAAGCCTGAGTCGGGATGATGGCGGTGGCCTTCGCGTCCCCGGAAGAACCGCCATTCTTGAAAGGTGGAGCGGCTTGTCCTCAAGCTGCTGCAGGGGGCCATCGCACGTCAGCCGCCTGCGGACAAACGGCTCCACCGTCTGCATCTTCGGCTGAGACGTCGGCCTTTCGACAGGGAACCTGAGAATTTCCGGCTACGCAGTCTCCCGCGTGCGATCGGACTAAAATTCTGCGCCGAGTGTGCCGATCAATCGTGCAGTCACCCATCTTACCGCCCGCCGAGGGGATACAGTCTGACTGAAACCCACGGCGACCGGTGTGAAGGTGGGAGCGACGTCACTTTTGTCAGGGGGTGTGAAGGCAAACTGGACGGGCGGTGCGAATTGTGGTCGCACCGCCCGTTCCCTTTTCTGCCCACGTCCGGCGCCGCCGGATGCGCGCCCGGACCGGTGCCGCGGTGGCACGCCGGGTCCCTCCGCTTCCCATCGGTGGAGACGTTCAAGTCTCTCGTTGACGTGCGTCGGCCGGGTCGCGAACTTTCGTGCAACATTCCCATCGGTCGACCGTCCAAGGTCGGCAGTTCCCTGCATGAAACACCTTCGCTTTGCCTTCTTTGCCCTGGTAGCCGCGGCTGGTCCCGCTCTGGCGCAGGAAGAAGAACGGCGTGCGCCGCCGATCGAGATTCCCGATTTCAGCAATCTCGACGAGTACATCTACGAGCCGAAGAGCACCGTGCGGTTTGGCTTCCGGCACATCAGCGGCGCGAAGACGAGCTTCTCGGGCCAGGGCCGCATTCCTTCACCGCAGGATTCGGGGCCGGAAACCGGCGCGAACCTGACGCGCCTGTATCACGATGGTGCGGTGCGGCCGGATGGCCGCACGGTCGCGCGCCTCGACAGCAGCGGCAATCCGATCATCGATCCCGCCTCGAGCCAGCAGGTCTTCGATCCGATCGCGCCCGACGGCCGCACGAACACCTGGAACTACACCGACGCCAGCCAGCTTTCGCGCCTCGGGTTCGTCGCGTTTCACAATTACTCGGCCAGCGTGGTCGACACGGACGTGCGGCAGCGGGAGTCCAATTCCAGCGCCGGCATGGACATCACGGTCTCCCGCGACATGGGCAATCTGTTCGGCAGCCGCATCGCGTGGAATCTCACCGCCGGCGTGTCGATCAATGACATCTCGACCGACACCTCAGCCCTCGTCCGTGCGGACCTGACCACGATCACCGATTTTTACTCGCTCTTCGGCCAGGTCCCGCCTGATGCGCCGTACTCTTCGCCGAGCACGAACACCAGCAACGTGGTCGATGCCGCCGGCAACCCGGTGCTGAACGACGACGGGACCGCTCGTACCGTGACGACCGACACCTCCGTGCTCATCAGCAACGAACCCGTCGGCCGCACCAACTCCACGGTCACGAACGACACCAGCGTGCGCAACCGCTGGAAGATCAAGGGGGCCTATTACACCTTCCGCGCCGGTCCCACCGTTTGGATCCCGATCACGACCCGGCTGAAGGCCAGCATCAGCGTGGGCGCCGCGCTGGTTTATGCGGGGACGAACTACACCGTCACCCAGTCGTTTTCGCCCGATCTGGGACCTGAAATCACGGACACCAGCGATAGCGACGCGTACAAGCTGCTGCCGGGCTATTACGCTGACGCCACCATCCAGTTTGATCTGACCGAGCGCGCGGGGCTTTACGCCGGCGCCGTTTTCCAGTCGGCCGGAAGCTATTCCCAGCAGGTCCAGTCCGAGAACGCGAATTACGCGACCAAGATCGATCTCAAGAACCAGAACGGCGTCCGCGCCGGTCTGTCCGTTCGCTTCTGATCGCTCCCGCGGCCGGCAGCCAAGCGTGCTGCAGCCTCGCGGGCGAGGCCGCCAGGGTGGAGCCGCCTGTCCCCAGGCGGCTGACGTTGGACCGATCCGTCCGCAGCACCTGAGGACACGCCGCTCCAACCTGACGAGCGGCCGTCTTGGTGCACCTTGCTTGGAATCCTCCCCGCCCAGGGCGGGACCCTAAACGCAAAGACGCAAAGAAAAGCAAAGGCTCGCCAAGAACACGCGGCGAAACTTCGCGTTTCCTGGCGACTTCGCGTTTCGGTTTGGGCCCCAGCCTTGAATCTGCTCCAGCGGTGAGAAGAACGCCAACTGCATCGTTGGCTCAGCTCGACTCCAGTTCCCGCAGCACGGTGGCCATGGGCCGCAGCGACTCCGGTGGGAAGAAGGAGTTGATGCGGGCGATCACCTGCTGGATCACTCCATCGGGGCAGCTCGCCCCGCCCGTCACGAGGACGCGTTTCGGAGCGCCATTCTCGGGCCAGAGACGGCGGGTCTCGATCCGGCCCGGGGCCCCCCCGAGGTACACGAAATGATCCACTGCGTCGCAGGAGCGGATGTTGGCTTCCGACTGGATGAAGAAAGCGCGCGGCCCGAGCGCTTGCTCGCAAAGGCGGAAAAGCTGGTAGGTGTTGGAGGAATTTTTTCCGCCGATCACGAACGCGGCATCCAGCGGTTCGGCCAGCGCGCGGGCAAGCGCGTCCTGGTTGACCTGGGTCGCGTAGCAGAGCGTGTCGCGCCGGCTCCCGCCGCCGACCCGGCTGTCGTCACCCGACTTCCGGCGAAAGACCTCTCGCAGGTGCTCGATGATCGCGATGGTTTCGGTCATCAACA
>CALFZM010000102.1 GCA_937952235.1 uncultured Opitutia bacterium
CCCTTGTCGCACCCCTTCCCTCCCATGCGCCTGCTCGCCTGCCTCGCCTGCCTGCTCGGAACGGCTTTCGCCGCCACGCCGCCGCTGCCCCGCGTGCTGTTCTTCGCGAATCCGATGACGTCGGACAACGACGTGATCCGCCGCCCGCGCCCCGACACCCTGTCGGTCGCCGAGCGCCACTTTGCGGCGCTCGCCGCCGGCCAGTTCGCCGTGACGATCACGCAGGACGGCCGGGACCTCGGGAGCCGCGCGGCGCTGGCGTCCTTCGACCTGATCGTGTTCTTCACCGCGATCAACCCGCCCGGCGTCGACGTCGACGCGCTCGTCGACTGGGTGCGCGCCGGCGGCGCGTTCGGCGCGATCCATTCCGCCGCCAACACCTACCAGCGGCACGCCGGCTTTGGTGCCTTGCTCGGCGCGCGCTACGACCGGCGCCCCTGGCGCACCGCGGCCGAGCCCCAGACCCGCGCGCGCCTGCGCCTCGATGCGCCGGATGATCCGATCGCGCGGCCTTTCCGCGCGGACCCCGCCATCGCCGACGATCTTTACCAGTTCAAGGAGTTCGACCGTGCCGGGGTCACGCTCCTGCTCAGCCTGGATCCAGGAGGCCTCGATCTGCAGCAACCAAAGATGAATCGCGCCGACACCGTCCTGCCCGTCGCCTGGAAACGGACCGTCGGCCGGGGCCGGGTGTTTTATACTGCGCTCGGCGATTGGGAGGCTACCTGGGCCGACCCGCGTTATCGCGCGCACCTGCTGGCGGGCCTGCGCTGGACGCTGCAGCGTGACGACGCGCGCTGAGCCGAAACGACTCCGCCGGGTTGAAGCGTTGTGTCGTTACCCAGACGCATGCAATACAGGTGGAGCCGCCTGTCCCCAGGCGGCTGAGATGCGACGGACCGATCCGCAGCGGCTCGGGGACAAGCCACTCCACCTTTCAGACCCGCCGTTTGCAGGGGTGGGTGGAAGGCCAGCTGCATTGCAGGATGACTCGCACCCGCACTTGAACCGCCGCACTTCCTGCGATTATTCGAACCTTCTCATGTTCACCCTCGGCATCGACTACGGCACCAACTCGGTACGCGCGCTCGTCGTGCGCTGCGCCGACGGCGCGGAGCTGGGCTCCGCCGTCGTCAATTATCCCAGCGGAAACCAGGGGGTGCTGCTCGATCCGAAAGATCACAATCTCGCCCGGCAGCACCCGGGCGACCATCTCCACGGGCTCGAGCGCTCCGTCCGCGCCGCGCTCACCGCCGCGGGCCGCAAACGCGGTTTCTCGCCCGCGAAGATCGTGGGCATCGGCGTCGACACCACGGGGTCGAGTCCGCTGCCAGTCGACGCCGCCAATCGTCCGCTCGCCCTGCACCCGAAATGGCGGCGCAATCTGGACGCGCAATGCTGGCTTTGGAAGGACCACACCAGCATCCGCGAGGCCGCCCAGATCACCGCCCTCGCCGCGCACCACCGGCCGCAGTACATCGCGAAATGCGGCAACACGTATTCGTCCGAGTGGTTTTGGTCGAAACTGTGGCACTGCCTCAACGTCGCTCCCGACGTCTTCGCCGCCGCCCACTCGTGGGTCGAGCTCGCCGACTGGATCCCGTCCGTGCTCGCCGGCGTCACCGCGCCGGAACAGGTCGTCCGCGGCATTTGCTGCGCCGGCCACAAGGCGCTTTACGCCGACGACTGGGGCGGGCTGCCCGACCGGGAGTTCCTCGCCCTGCTCGATCCGAAGCTGGCCGCGCTCCGCGACCGGCTCTATGCGCGGGCACACGATGCCACCGTTCCGGCCGGCCGACTCTGCTCCGACTGGACACGGAAGCTCGGCCTGCCAGAGGGCATTCCGATCGCGATCGGCGAGATGGACGTCCACTACGGCGCCGTCGGGTGCGGTGTCGCCGAAGGCGTGCTGGTGAAGGTCATCGGCACTTCGACCTGCGACTGCGGCGTGGTGTCCGCGCGCAAGTCGGTCCCCGACATCCCGGGCATCTGCGGCATCGTGAAAGGCGCCATCCTGCCCGGTTATTACGGCATCGAGGCCGGCCAGTCGGCCGTCGGCGACATCTTCAAGTGGTGGGTGGAGGTCGTCTGCCGCGGGGACGCCGCCCTTCATGCCGAGCTCACGCGCGAGGTCGCCCGCCAGCGACCCGGGGCGTCGGGCCTTCTCGCCCTCGACTGGAACAACGGCAACCGCACGATCCTCGTCGACCCGCTGCTCACCGGCGCGCTGCTCGGCCAGACCCTGTACACGACGCGCGCGGAGATCTACCGCGCGCTGATCGAGGCGACGGCATTCGGGGCCCGCGCGATCCTGGAACGCATCCGGGAGTACGGCGTCCCGGTGAAACGCATCGTGTGCGCCGGCGGCATCGCCGAGAAGAACCCGCTGCTCATGCAGGTGTATGCCGACATCACCGGCTGCACCATGCAGGTCTCGGGTTCGTCACAGGCGTGCGCCCTCGGCTCCGCGATCAGTGCCGCCGTGCTGGCCGGAGCGCACCGCGATTTTCCCACGGCCCAGCGGGCCATGACGCGGGTCCTGCCCAAGAGCTATCGCCCCATTGCGGCCCATCGCAAGGTGTACGACCGGCTCTACCGGCTCTATCGGCAGGTCCATGACGCGTTCGGCGGGCTCGACCGCCAGGCCGATCTCTCGGGCGTGATGAAGGAATTGCTCGAGCTCAAACACGCCGCGCGCCGCTGAGCCGGGAACCGTCGCCTCCCGGGAGCGGCCGTCCTCCTCCGTCCGCGGCGGATGCGGACCGTGACATCCGCGCTGCCAGGATCTCGGACGCCTCCGCGCGTCTGCCCCAAGAGCGGGCTTGCGACCCTCCGCCCGTCGCGTTCGCCTAGCGAGCCCCATGAAGGCCCTCCTGCTCACCGCGCCCTCGCAGCTCGAACTCGTTGATTTTCCCGACCCCCAGCCCGCGGCTGACGAGGTCGTGGTCCGCATCCGGGCCTGCGGGATCTGCGGGAGCGACATCCACGGCTGGGACGGTTCCACCGGCCGCCGCCGCCCGCCGCTGATCATGGGCCACGAAGCCGCCGGCGAGATCGTCGCCACCGGTCCCCGAGTCACTGCCTGGAAGGCGGGCGACCGCGTGACCTTCGACTCCACGATTTCCTGCGGCCACTGCCGCTTCTGCGCCACGGGGCAGGTCAACCTCTGCGAGAACCGGCGCGTCGTCGGCGTCGCGCCCGCCGAGTACCGCCAGCACGGCGCCTTCGCCGAGCGGCTCGCCCTGCCCGATCGCATCCTTTACCGCCTGCCCGACGACCTGCCCTTCGAACAGGCCGCCATGGTCGAGCCGGTCTCCATCGCCGTCCACGCGGTGCAGCGCACGAAGATCGCACCCGGTTCCAGCGCGGTCGTCATCGGCAGCGGCATGATCGGGCTGCTCGTGATCCAGGCATTGCGCTGGGCCGGTGCAACGCAGGTCGTCGCCGTCGACCTTGCCGACAACCGCCTCGAACTCGCCCGGCGCCTGGGCGCCACGCACACCATCAACTCCGGCCGCGCCGATGCGGTGGCCGAGGTCAACCGCATCACCGGCGGCCTCGGCGCCGACACCGCGTTCGAGGTCGTCGGCTTCACCCCCACCCTCAACCTCGCGCTCGCCGTGCTCAAGCGCGGCGGCGCATGCGTGCTCGTGGGCAACCTTTCCCCGCAGACGCAGGATTTTCCCCTGCAGACGGTCGTCACGCGCGAGATCACGCTCACCGGTTCCTGCGCCAGCGCCGGCGAATATCCCCTCTGCCTCGACCTGATCGCCCGCGGCGTCATCGACGTGCGCCCGATGATCGAGACGGTGGCGCCGCTGGCCGACGGCGCCGGCTGGTTCGAGCGCCTCAGCGCCCGCGATGGCGGCAAGTACATGAAGGTCATCCTCACGCCGCCCGGGGGCGCGTGAACCGGCCCGCCGCTTCCGCCATGCGCACGCTGATCTTCCTGGGCATCTGCGCCGCATGCGTCGCCGTGGCCGTGGTCGAGTGCCGCGACCGCACCAACCGGCGCGCGCTCACCACCCACGTCATCGCCGGCCTCGTCGCGGGCTACCTGCTCTGGAAGCTGATCGTGTGGGCGGGGGTGTTCGACAACTGGTGACGTCCCCACGCCGCCGGCGACCGGACTCATGCCGTTGGCCTTCCAATCAACCGTGAAAAGGGCCGCACTGAAAGGTGGAGCAGCTTGTCCTCAAGCTGCTGCGGACCGGTCCATCGCACGTCAGCCGCCCGGGGACAGGCGGCTCCACCGCAACGGCATCCTTCCGGCCAAGGCGCCCCTAGCGCGCCAGTGCCGCCACCTCGGCCGCGGAAAGCGCCCGGCGATAGACGCGCACGTCGGCCAGCGCCCCGTGCAGGTAGTCCCCGCTCCCCGCCCCGAGTCGCCACTCCGAGGCGGAATCGAGGTTCAGCGTTGAGGCCCTGCCCTCGCTCGCCGCGACCACCAGCCGGCCGTCGACAAACACCCGCAGCGTGTCTCCCTGCCGCTGCGCCGCCACGTGCCGCCAGCCCGACGGGAACTCGCGGTCCCATGTCACCGCCGCGCCCGTCTGCAGCGACCACACCCGGCCCGAGGGCAGCGTCGTGGCGTACAGTTTTCCCCGATACGAAGCCATCGTCCACACCCGCCGGTACGTGACGTCCGGCGTGGCGTCGAGCTGCCGCAGCAGCTTCCATTGCTGCCCTCCCTCGTAGCGGTGGATCTGCCCCAGCGGAAGCGTGCCGCCATAGAGGGCGCCGTTGTGCACGAGCATGCCCATGACCTCAAGCTCCGCCCCCAGCCGGCCGCGGTCGCGCCAGGCTTCGTCCTCCCAAGCGTACACCTTCCCGGTGCGCCAGGTCGCCACATGCAGACGACCCTGGTAGGCGGTGAAGGCGTAGGTCTGCGTGTTCTCCTTCTCCCCCACCTGACCGAGGTCGGTCCAGCGCTCGCCGTCGAAACGGTAGACGTGGCCCTCGTCGTAGCCCGTCGCCCAGAGGTGACCGTCGAACACGCCCAGCGCCTCGACGCGCTTGCCGTGCGGCACCGGCAGCGCCGTCCAGCGCCCCTCGCCTTCGTACCGGTGAAACGTCGCCGGTCGGTAGAGCGAGCTCACGTACAGCTTGCCCCGATACACGACCATGCCGCCGGTCGCCTCCATGCCGGGGAAGTGGCCCACCTGCTCCCACCGCTGTCCGCCGCGATAGCGAAAGATGCGGCCGCCGTGGTGCGGGTTCTCCGATTCCTTCAGCGAGGAGCCGCCCAGCCGGTACTTGCCCGAACCGACGTAGAGCGCGCCGTTCCACGCCGCCATCGCCGTGACGCTGTTGGCGCGGTCCGGCGCACCGCAGTCCTCCCAGCGCCCCGGGCCGGCGTACCGGTAAACGCGTCCGGCCTGGTCCGCGCCCGGCTCGCAGGTGCCGACGAACAGGTCTCCGTCGTGCACGGCCATCGACTGGCCGAAGATCGCGGTGCCGGGCCGGCCTTCGTCGACGAACACCGGCTCCGTGCCCGCATCGAGCGCGAAATGGAGCTGCCGGTGATTCGCCTGGCTGTGCGTCACCCCGGAGTGATTGCGCAGGCTGAGGTGAAACCCGGTGCGGGTGCGGGGATCGAACTGGCTGACGAGTTCCCCGAGATCGTCGTCCCCCGTGGCCGCCGGGTTGATCCAGAGCGTCACGGTGAAGTCGCCCCTGCCCAGCCGCAGCGCATCCGCCGCCGGCACCACGATGTGCCCGCCGCGTCCGTCAAAGACCGCCGCGCGCGCGCCGCCGCGCCCCGGTCCGAAAACGACTCCGCGCACCGCGCCGTCCGGCGCCCCGGCGATCGCGTTGCGCGCGTCGCCGTCGAGTTTCCACTGCGCCACGGGCCCCTCCGCCGCGCCGGCGCCGATTCCACCAACGATGAAGGTCAGAAGCAGGGCGGGGCGGCGCGCATTCATGGATGCTGACGATGCCGCGCGTCCCCGCGCTGCCAAGCCGGCAGCCATGGTCCTGACGGGTCACTTCCGCGCGGACGTGCCACGCTCGCGCAGCCAGGCCACCAGGTTCCACGCGCCTGCCGCTGCCGCCCCGCCCGCCAGCAGCGGATAGAACCCGGCCGGCGACGGCGCCGACGGAATCCACGGTGCCTGGATCACCTCGGTCATGACGACGATCGCGACCGCATAAAGGCTGAGCGTGAGCCCGCGCGCCTCGATGTACAGCCGACGGTCGCCAGCCAGCCACGCCGCGACGATCGGCGCCGCCAGCACGGCGACGTGGTCGAAGTAGTGCTGCGGATAATGCCGGCTCACGACCGTGATGTTCCACAACGTGTAGGCTGCGATCCAGCTCCACGGCAGGTCGTAGGTCAGCGCCGGCCGGCCCTGGAGGTCGCGCGCCCCGACGCGCGACGGTCCCGCCAGCGTGACCAGCAGCAGCGCGCCGGCCGTCGCGTTCACCCACTGTCCCGCCACCGCGTCCACCACCACGGCCTCGAGGATGTTGAGAAAGACGATTCCCGTCACCGCCCAGCCGAGCACCCGCCGCGCCCGCGGGCCGCCTCGCGGGTAGGCGAGCAGGACGGCCATCGTCACCGCCAGCGTGATCACCTTGATCCACGTGAAGGCCTGCAGGTCGAGCCGGCCCGCGTTGGCGATCATCGCGCCCAGGCCGGCAACGAAGAACAGCCCCACGAACCACGGCCGCAGCAGAAAGCGAAACGCGAGCAGCAGGGCGACGAGGAGGGCGAGCGTCAGGAGGGCGACGTTGAGCATGGAAGCCTCGGACGCCATCGTCCGGCGCCATAGCCTGTCAAGCGAGGTCGCGCGCACGTCGAAATTCTCCGCCACTCGCATTGCGCTTGCCTGGGGATTCACCCCTACCAACGTCGGGGCCGCTTTTGCACACCGCTGTTCCCAGTTCCGCCTCCGGCCCCGATGTCCTTCCAGCGAGCGGCGCCGCGCCGGCCGCGGACTGGAGCGAGTGTGTCCGGCAATTTCGCCGCCCCTTGCGGCTCCATCATGACGAGGGGGCGGGGACGATCCACGCGGAGTTCGACGATGAACCGTCCGGTGCATCCGGCGCGGGTTACGCCCGTCTGCCCGCGTTGTATCCGGAATGGCTTGGCGGGCGCTCGTTCAACGCCGTCCACGGCACGCGGTTCGCCTACGTCGTCGGCGAGATGGCCCGCGGCATCGCCTCGACCCGCCTCGTGATCGCCGCGGCCCGCGCCGGGCTCATCGGCTTCTACGGCGCCGGCGGGCTGGCCGTGCCGCGGGTCGACGCCGCGCTCGCCGAGATCGCCGCCGCCCTGCCCGGCGGCGAACCGTGGGGCTGCAACCTGATCCACTCGCCGAACGAACCGGACACCGAGGCCGCGCTCGTGGAGCTGTTTCTCCGGCGCGGGGTCCGGCGCGTCTGCGCCTCCGCCTTCATGGCGCTCCAGCCGACGGTCGTGCGCTACGCGTGCACCGGGCTGAGCCGCGCGGCCGACGGCTCCGTGGTCCGCGCCCATCACGTGTTCGCGAAGATCTCGCGCCCCGAGGTCGCGCGCCAGTTTCTCCTGCCCGCGCCGGAGGAGATGCTCGCCACGCTTGTCGCCGCCGGCCAGCTCACGCCCGCGGAAGCCGCCATCGCGGCGACGGTGCCCGTCGCCGAGGACATCACCGTCGAGGCCGACTCCGGCGGGCACACCGACAACCGGCCGCTGCCCGCCCTGTTTCCGCTGATCCACCAGCTCGCGCAGGAAATCGCCCGCGACCGCGGCTACGCCCGCGTGCCGCGCGTCGGCGCGGCCGGCGGGCTCGGCACCCCCGCCGCGGTCGCCGCCGCGTTCCAACTCGGCGCCGCCTACGTGGTCACGGGCACCATCAACCAGGCGGCCGTGGAAGCCGGCATCTCGGCGGAGGCCCGGACGATGCTCGCCGAGGCCGGCATCGCCGATTGCACGATGGCGCCCTCCGCGGACATGTTCGAGCTGGGCGTGAAGGTGCAGGTGCTGCGCAAGGGGACCTTTTTCGCCGCCCGCGCAACCCGGCTCTACGAGCTCTACCAGGCGTATCCGACCCTCGAGGACATCCCCGCTCCCGAGCGCGCGAAGCTCGAGAAGGAGATCTTCCGTCAGCCGCTGGCGGCCGTCTGGGAGGACTGCGTGCGCTTCTTCACCGCCCGCGATCCGCGCGAGCTCGCCGAGGCCGAGCGCGACCCGCGGCATCGCCTCGCGCTGCTCTTCCGCTGGTACCTCGGAAACTCGAGCCACTGGCCGATCGCCGGCGAAAGTACCCGCCGGATGGACTTCCAGATCTGGTGCGGCCCGGCGATGGGCAGCTTCAACCACTGGGCGGCCGGCAGCTTCCTCGCCGCCCCCGACGCCCGCACGGTGGCGCAGATCGCGTTCAACCTGCTCGAGGGCGCCGCCGCGCTCACCCGCGCCGCGCAGCTCCGGGCGTGCGGCGCCGCCGTGCCCGCCGCCGCCTTCACTTTCCGCCCGCGGCCGTTGCGGCTCGCCTGAAGTCTTCCCCGTGACCGCTCCCCCCGCCGTCTCCTCCCCCCGCCCGTTCGTGCCGATCGCGATCACCGGCGTCGGCGCGCTCTTCCCGCAGGCACGGGACGCGGACGAATTCTGGCGGCTGATCCTCAGCGGCCGCGACGTCATGCAGGAGGTGCCGTCGACGCACTGGCTCCTGTCCGACTACTTCGACGCCGACCCCAAGGCGCCGGGCCGCACCTACTCGAAGCACGGTGCGTTTCTCTCCGAGGTGCCCTTCGATCCCGTGGCCTTCGGCCTGCCGCCCAACGTGCTGCCGGCGACCGATATCGCCCAGTTGCTCGCGCTGCTGCTCGCGCGGCAGGCGCTGGAGGACGCCTCGGGCGGCCAGATCGCGCGCCTGCAGCTCGCCACCACCAGCGTGATCCTCGGCGTCGCCTCCGCCACCGAGATGATCAGCTCGATGTCCGGACTGCTCAGCCGGCCGATGTGGATCGAGGGCATGCGCCGCGCCGGCATCCCGGAGCCCCAGGTCGAGACGGCCGTCCAGCGCATCACCGAGCTTTTTCCGGAGTGGAACGAGAACACGTTCCCCGGCTGCCTCGGCAACGTCGTGGCGGGTCGCGTCGCCAACCGCTTCAACCTCGGCGGCACCAACTGCGTCACCGACGCCGCGTGCGCCAGCTCCCTCGCGGCGCTGCACCTCGGCCTGGGCGAGCTCCAGCTCGGCACCAGCGACCGCGTGCTCACCGGCGGCGTCGACGCGCTGAACACGATCTTCATGTACATGTGCTTCAGCAAGACGCCGGCGATGTCGGCGTCGGGGCACTGCCGGCCGTTCGCCGCCGGCGCCGATGGCACGATGATGGGCGAAGGCGGCGGCATGCTCGTGCTGCGGCGGCTCGCGGATGCCGAGCGGGACGGCGACCCGGTGTACGCCGTGATCCGCGGACTCGGCTCCTCGTCCGACGGCCGCTCGAAGAGCGTGTACGCCCCGCGGCCCGAAGGCCAGTCGCTCGCCCTCTCGCGCTGCTACGCGCAAGCCGGCTATTCGCCCGCGACCGTCCGGTTGGTCGAGGCCCACGGCACCGGCACCGCCGCGGGCGACCTCTGCGAGGGCACCGCGCTCAACGCCGTCTTCGCCGCCGCCGATCCGACCCGCCGCCAGTGGTGCGCGCTCGGCTCGGTGAAATCCCAGATCGGCCACACCAAGGGCGCCGCGGGCACCGCCGGCCTGCTCAAGGTCGCGCTCGCGCTGCACCAGCGCGCGCTGCCCCCGACGGCCAACGTCGACGCGCCCCATCCGGAACTCGGTTTCGCCTCCAGTCCCCTGTATCTGAATACGGTCGCCCGCCCCTGGATCCAGGCCGTCGGCGAACCGCGCCGCGGCTCGGTCAGCTCCTTCGGTTTCGGCGGCACCAACTTTCACGTCACGCTCGAGGAGTACCGCGGCCCCGCCGCCGCCGCCCGCGTGCGCAGCTACGGCGCGGAGGTGCTGCTCGCCGCGGCGGCCGACGCCGCCGGCCTCCGGGCGAAGGTCGAGGCGTGGGCACGCCTCGACGAGGCGGCGTTCGCCGCCGCCGCCCGCGCCAGCCAGGAGGCGTTCCAGCCCTCCGCGCGCTGGCGCGCCGCCGTCGTCGCCGGCTCGGCCAGCGAGGCTGCCACCCGCGCCCGGCGCCTGCTTGCGGCGCTCGCCCAGCCGTCGCCACCGGAGGCGTGGGGCGAGGGCACGTACGTGGCAGCCGATGCCGCCCCGATTTCACCCGGCGCGATCGCGTTTCTGTTTCCCGGCCAGGGCAGCCAGTCCGTCGGCATGGCGGCCGGGGTGCCGCTGCACTTCGCCCCCGCCCTGGCGGCGTGGGAGGAGACCGAGTCCCTCCGGCTCTGCGGCGACACGCGGCTGTGCGATCTCGTCTACCCGCCGCCGGCCCTCGACGCCGCCACGGCCGACCGGCAGGAGGAAACCTTGCGCCGCACCGAGCACGCCCAGCCCGCGCTGGGCGCCGTGAGCGTCGCGTATCTCGCCGTGCTCGACGCCGCCGGCGTCCGTCCCGCGCTGACGGGCGGACACAGCCTGGGCGAGCTGCCCGCGCTCCACGCCGCGGGCGTGGTCGACCGCGCCACGTGCCTCCGGCTCTGCCGCCGCCGCGGCGAGCTCATGGCCGAGGCCGCCCGCGGCCACGCGGGCGCGATGACCGCCGTGCGCGCCGCCGCCGCGGAACTCGCGCCGCTGCTCGCCACGGATTTTCCGGAGTGCGTGATCGCGAATCACAACAGCCCCCGGCAGTGCGTGGTCGCCGGCCCGGCCGCCGCCCTCGACCGGCTCGAGGCCCGGCTCGCGCAACAGTCGCTGGCCTTCCACCGCCTGCCGGTCGCGACCGCCTTTCATTCGCCCGCGGTCGCCGGCGCGTGCGCCCCGTTCGCCGCCGCCCTCGCCGGTGCCACGGTCTCCGCCCCCGCGGTGCCGGTGTTTCACAATGCCACGGCCGAGGCGTATCCCGCGCGGCCGGACACGATCCGCGCCGCACTCGCCCGGCAGCTCGCCGCGCCGGTGCGGTTCGCGCCCCAGCTCGAACGGATGCACGCCGCCGGCGCGCGGATCTTCGTCGAGGTGGGCGCCGGCAGCGTGCTCACCGGGCTGGTGCGCCAGACGCTGGGCGCGGACGTCACCGCGATCGCGCTCAATCCGGCCGGGCGGCCAGCCGAGGTGGGCTTGCTCGAAGCGCTCGCGCGACTCGCCGTTGCCGGCCTGCCGGTGTCGTGGTCTTTCCTCTGGGATGGCCACCGGCTCCCGCCCGCCGCCGCGCGGCTTTCCCGCGCCACGGTGCCCGTGGGCGGCTACAATCTCGGCCGGCCCTATCCGCCGCGCGACGGCCGGACGACCCCGCCGCTGCCCCCGCCCGCGAGCGCCGGGAAAGCCTCCGGTTCCCGCTCGCTCCCGCCGCCCGCCCCCGTTCCACTCTCCCCTTCTCCGTCGCGCATGAGCGAAACCTCCTCCGCCTCCCTGTCCGCTCCGACCTCCCCGGCCGCCGCCGGCCCCGCCCGCGCGCTGGCTCCGCATGAGGCCGTGATCCGGGCGCACGAGACGTTCCTGCGCGCCATGAGCGACGCCCATCGCGCGTTCCTCGCCGCAGCCACCGGCCAGGCCCTGCCGGCCGTCAGCGCACCCGCCCCGGCTCCGCTCGCGCCGGTCCTGCCGGCGCCCGTTCTCATCCCGGCCCCGGCCGGAACCAACGGCGCCAACGGCCATGGGGCGCATCCCGTCGAGGCGGCGCAAGTCATGGCGGCCCCGCCCGTCCGCAGTGTCCGCGCGGAGCCGCCCCCGCCGCCCGTCGCACCGCGGGCGAGCCTTCCTCCCGCTTCCCTCCCCCCTCCCCCTGCTCCGCCG
>CALFZM010000103.1 GCA_937952235.1 uncultured Opitutia bacterium
ACCCGAAAGGCCACGCGTGCCGTCGCCAGGAGCCCGACCGGATCTCCGCAGGAAGTGCCGGCAGCGCGGCGGAACGATGCAGACGGAACCGACCGGGTTTTTAGACAGGATGAACAGGATCGACAGGATGTTGCCGGGCGCAGACGGGTCAGCTCGTCCGCTCATCTCTCTCTCCTTCACCCCATCCCATCCGACCCTGCCCGGCCTGAATCCTGTCCATCCTGTCTCGAATGCGCGATCCGTTCGCACCGTCGGTCCTACTTTCGTCGCACCCCGGCCAGTTGCGCTTGCGGCAGCGGAAATTTCACCGGAGCGTGGCCCCGTTCTTCCCCTCCCCATGACCCTCTTTCACGGCTCGCGAATCGCCCCGCTTCTCTCCGCTTTGCTCCTGCCTATCGGGATGTCGGCCGCCAGCTCCGACTGGCCCGGCTGGCGGGGCCCGACGGCCGACGGCCACGCGGCGGCGGGCGAGAAGGTCCCGCTGCAGTGGAGCGAGACGCAGCACGTTCTCTGGCAGGCACCCGTGCGCGGCCGGGGCCACGCGTCGCCGACGGTGGTGGGCAACCGGATCTACCTCGCCACCGCCGATCACGACACGCAGGAGCAACTCGTGCTGTGCCTCGACCGCGGCACGGGCAAGCCGGTCTGGGAAACCGTCGTGCACCGCGGCAAGCTGGAGACCAAGGGGCACCGCAACTCGTCGCAGGCTTCGTCGTCCGTCGCATGGGACGGGCAGCGGCTCTATATCAATTTCATCAACGATCAGGCGATGCACACGACGGCGCTCGATCCCGCCGGAAAGATCCTGTGGACGCGCCGGGTCGACGACTTCGTGATGCACCAGGGGTTCGGCTCCTCGCCCGTGCCCCACGGATCGCTCGTGCTGGTCACGGCCGATCATCGCGGCGGCGGCATCGTCGCCGGGCTCGATGCGAAGACGGGCGCGATGATCTGGCAGCATGAACGCCCCAAGATCGCCAACTACGCCTCGCCCGCCGTGATCAAGGCCGCCGGCAAGACCCAGGTGGTCGTCGCGGGCTGCAACCTGATCTCCAGCTACGATCCGCTCAGCGGCCGGAAACTTTGGGAGATCGAAGGCTCCACCGAGGAAACGGTGGTGACCGCGGTCACCGACGGCAGCCGCATCTTCGTGGGCGGCGGGTATCCGAAAAACCATACGGTCGCGGTCGAGGCCGACGGCTCCGGCCGGATCGCCTGGCAGAACGGCAACCGCCAGTACGTGCCCTCGATGCTGGTGCGCGACGGCCACCTTTACGCGGTGCTCGACGCCGGCCAGGCGGTGTGCGTCAAGTCCGACACCGGCGAGGAGCTCTGGCGCGAGAAGATCGATCGGGATTTCTACGGTTCGCCCGTGATGGTGGGAAACCGGATCTACATCACGAGCATGGCCGGGGTGACCTCCGTGTTCGAAGCGACGCCGCAGGGCGGCAAGCTGCTCGCGCAAAACCGGCTCGGGGACGAGTCGTTCTCCACGCCGTCGATCTGCGGCAACCGGATCTACCTCCGCGCCGCGAAGAAGGGCGAGAAGCGGCAGGAGTTCCTCTGGGCGATCGGCGAGTAAGCGCGCGCATGCTCCCGTTCCTCCCCGATCCGTCGCCGCGCCCCGGACGCCGCCTGCTGCCGCCGGGGCTGGGAGTTGCCGCGCTCCTGCTCGCGGAGGCCGGACTGGCCGCCGGCCGGGCCGCGGAATCGTCCTCTCCTCCCCCCGCCCGGGCCGCCCTCATCGCCTCGCCCGAACCAGGCTGGCCCCAGTTCCGCGGCCCGCGGCGCGACGGCATCAGCGACGAGCGCGGGCTGCTGCCATCCTGGCCTGAAGCCGGTCCGCCACGGCTCTGGTCCGCCACCGGCGCCGGCCGCGGTTACTCGTCGCCGATCGTCGGCGGCGGCCGCATCTACGTGACGGGGGATTTCGGCGAGGACCTCTTCATCGTCGCCTACGACCTCACGGGAAAGCCGCTCTGGCGAACGCGCAACGGCGCCGCCTGGCTCAACCAGTACCAAGGCGCCCGCGCGTCCGTGACCTACCGCGACGGACGCGTGTATCATCAGAATGCGCACGGCCGGATCGTTTGCCTCGACGCCGCCGACGGCCGCGAACTCTGGTCGTTCAACCTGCTCGAGCGCTTCGGCGGCGAGAACATCACCTGGGGCCTGAGCGAGTGTTTGCTCGTGGATGACCGCGCGGTCTACGCCGTCGCCGGCGGGCGCGAGACGCTGCTGGTTGCCCTCGACCGGCGCGACGGCACCGTCCGGTGGCGCAGTGAGCCGCTGACCGACCCGGAGAAACCCGGGGTCGCCGAGACCCCTGGCTACGCCGCGCCGATCCTCGTGAGCTTCGCCGGCCGGCGGCTGGTCATCGGCGCCTCCGCCCGCCACCTCTACTGCGCCGATGCCGATACCGGGCGGCTGCAATGGACGCGACCGCGCCCGACCTCGTACTCGGTTCTCGCGACGTCGCCCGTGCTCGTGGGCAACGGCATCTTCATGACGGCGCCGTTCGGTCCGCCCGGGGCCCTGGTGCGGCTCGTGCCGCCTTCCGGCGCTGCCGGCAAGGTCGGCGCCGAGGACGTCTGGACCACGAAGCTCGACACCGCGCAGGGCGGCGTCGTGCACGTCGAGGGCCGGCTTTACGGCGCGTACTATCCGCGGCGGGGCGGCTGGGCCGCGCTCGACGCCGCGACCGGCCAGGTGCTGTACGAGGAGCCGGATTTCGTCAAAGGCGCCCCCTTGTGGGCCGACGGCCGGCTCTACGCGCTGTGCGAGGACGGCATGCTGCTGCTGCTCGAGCCCACGGCCACGCGCTTCGAGGAACGCGGCCGGCTGCGCGTGGCCACGACGAAGGATCGCAACGTCTGGGCCCACCCGGCGATCGTGGACGGCCGGCTGTATCTGCGTTATCAGGACGAGATCGCCTGCTACGACCTGCGCGCTCCCGGCTCAAATCCCAGGGCTCAAGTCCCGAGTGCCGGGTCCCGGGTTTCCGCTCTCGCGCCCCCTCACACGGTCGCGCCTTCCGGCATCGGCACACCGTAGGGAAGATCGTCCGGCAGCGGCACGAACTCGCGTATCCGCTGCCAGAGGACGCCGTAGTCCTTGTTCACGTCGCCGGAAAGGCAGTCCGTGATCTGACCCGCCGCGTCCGGGTAGCGCTCGATCACCTGCCGGAACGAAAACGCGGGATTGTAGAAGGCGTACACCAGCTTGCGCATGTTCTCGATGCCCTGCCGGATGACCGCGCTATAGTCGGCGAAGCGGGCCGGCGAAAGGTCGCCCGCCTGCAGGCCGGCGTGCACCGCCTCCCCCGCGAGATGCCCGCTCTTCAGCGCGAGCATGATCCCGCTGCTGAACACCGGGTCGAGGAACGCGAATGCATCGCCGACGAGCAGGAGCCCCGGTGCGGCGCAATAGCGCGAATGGCGCGAGTATTCGCTGGTGATGAAGTACTCGCCGGTGGATTGACCGACGGAGAGGCGGTCCTTGATCCAGAGGTTCTCGTTCACCTCGCGTTCGAAGATCGCCTTCGGATCCTTGACGCCGCCGCGCGTGAGGTACTTCGCCTCCGCCACGACGCCCACGCTGGTCATCCGGTTATGTTGGGGAATGTGCCAGAACCAGCCTTTGTCGGGCACGAATGCCACCGTCGTGTCACCCTCGTCGATGCCCTCCCCGCGTTTCGAATCCCGGTAATAGGTCCAGACCGCGATCTTGTTCAGGTAGGGATCACGCAGCCGCCAGCCCTGGCGGTTGGACGCGAAGGCTTCCTTGCGGGGCGCGCACCTCGAAGGTGCGGCCGGACCGGTCGGTCGCCTCCACCCCGGCCACGCGTCCGCCCTCATGCAGCAGCCGGTTCACGGTCGTCTCCTCGCGCACCTCGGCGCCCTTCTCGCGCGCGTTGTCGAGCATCATCTGGTCGAACTCCGACCGCAGCACCTGCCAGGTCTGCGCCACCGTCTCGCGGTCGTAACGGTTGAAGAAGTAGAACGGCTGGGAGCGGCCGCCATCGGGCTGCACGAACGTCACGCTGTATTTCTTCACGAAGTGCGACTGCTTCATCTTCGGGATCATCCCCAGCCGGCGCAGCGGCTCGTACGTGAAGGGGATGAGCGATTCGCCGATGTGATACCGGGGAAACTTCTCGCGCTCGAGGATCAGCACGCGGTGGCCGTACTCCGCGAGGATGGCTCCCGCCGACGCGCCGGCGGGGCCGCCACCGATGAGAATCGCGTCGTAGTCGGAGGAGGCAGGGTTCGATTTCATGTAAAGGGGATACGTCCGGGACCCGCGCGGGGATTCACGCCGCCGAGGTCCGCGCCCGCCAGGCGGCCTGCACCTGGTGCAGCACCCAGCCGAGGCCCGCGCCGAAGCCGAGTCCGTGCGCCGCGCCCCAGAGCAGCGGGCCGGTGGGACGGGCAAAGCGCGACATCAATTCGCCCCCGAGATAGTAACCCGCGCTGTGCAGGAGAAGGAGCCCGAGGAGCATCGGCCAGAAACCCCGGCTCACGCCGAACGCCCGCCGCCACAGCCAGACCAGTCCGGCCAACCCGAGGGCCGCGCCCCACAGGTCGGCAAGGTATTTGCCGCGCAGCCCGAACCAGAGGGCGCACCACACCACCGCGTAGACCGCGAAGCCGAGCGCGAACACCGGCGGAAAGCGCCTCCAGGCGCCCGGCAGCGGAATGAGCCGGCTCAGCACGAGCCCGCCACAGGCGACGTAGACCACGGCGATCGCAGCGTACAGCGGGCCCTCGCCGCGCACCAGCCGGAAGGCCCAGAGCGAATACGCCAGCACGCTGACCGCTGCGAAGCCGAGCGCGCCATAGGCCATCGCCCCCGCCAGGCTCGGGCCGCGGCCGGCGCGCGCCGCCGCCCCCCACGCCGTCCCGTCCGCCAGCGTCCGCGCGCTCATGATTCGCCTCCCGCGGTCCAGGGCGGCGGCAGCCGCACGATCCAGGCCGCGGCGCCCAGCAGCACCACCACGCCGGCCAGGACGAAAAATACCGCCGCATAGGAGCCGGTGACCGCGTGGCACTGCGCGAGCAGCAGCGGCCCCACCGCCGACGCCAGCACGGTCATCATCTGCGCGAGCCCGACGATCCGCCCGAGGTGCGCCCGACCGAAGGCGTCGGCCCAGAAGCTGAAGAAGATCACGATCACGAACCCTCCGGCGAGGCCCATGACCGCGGCGAATGCATCGACCTGTGGCACCGTGCGCAGGAACGGCAGGCCCGCGAGCGCGCCCGCGAGCAGCAGCATCGTCAGCGCCATGAGCCGGTTGGCCGCCCAGCGCGTCGCCAGCCAGCCGCCGAGGAAATTGCCCACGAGCGACAGCAGGGCGCACACCACCAGGCTGCGATGATAAATGCCGGGAGCGAAGCCGCGCTCGGCGAGGATCGACTCGTTGAAGAGCCCGATGCCGGACGCGACGAGGTTGTACGTCGAGCTCGCCAGCGCGAACACCCAGAACGCCGGCGTGCGCAGCGCCGCCTGCCAGGTGTGGCCCCCGGCCGCCGGCGCATCGGTGCGGGACTCGCCCTCGAGACGGAGACCGATGTCCTCCGGGCCGCGGCGGACCAGCAGCCAGCCCACCGCCACGAGGCCCGGCAACAGGGCAAAGCCGATCCCGGCCCAGGCGGTCCGCCACCCTTCCGCCTGCACCACCGCGCCGACGATCGGGAACGCCGCCATGAATCCGATGCTGAGCACGATCGCGTACAGCCCCATGGCGAAATTCAGCCGGCGGCGAAACCACTGCCCGACCAGCGCCAGGCTCACGACCGAAAGTGCGCTCTGCCCGAGCCCGCGGGACAGCACCAGCA
>CALFZM010000104.1 GCA_937952235.1 uncultured Opitutia bacterium
CCCGCGGGTGCGGCCGGATCAGGCGTGGTCACGATGGGCGCGCGCGAAATCCGCGGCGTCGCGACGCCACGCCCGGATCACGTGATTGACAATGTCGGGCAGCGGGCGCGCATCCGTGAGGATCACGGTGCCCGACTGCTTGTAGATTGGCTCGCGCGCGGCGTAGAGCGTGCGGATCCGCTCCGCCGGATCGGCGACCTCGAGCAGCGGCCGGTTGCGGTGCCGCGCCGTGCGCTCGAGGATCGTGTCGAGCGATGCGTGCAGGCAGACCACGACGCCCCGGCTCTGCAACCGCTCCAGCATGCCCGGCTGCACGACGAGTCCGCCGCCGCACGCGACCAGGGTGCGCGCGGCCGGGTGGCCGTGCTCGATGAAGTCGCGCTCCAGGGTGCGAAACGCGGCTTCGCCCTGCTGCGCAAAGATGTCGGCGATCGTCTTCCCCTGCGCGCGCTCGATCTCGTGATCGCTGTCGAGCACGGCGAAACCGATGCGCTGCCCCACGATGCGGCCCACCGTGGTCTTTCCGGTGCCCATGAATCCAACGAGGTAGAGGTTGACGTCCGCAGCGTTCATGCCTGGCGAGCTGTCCGCAGCATGGGCGCGAAACCGTCCGCGATGAAAGGGCAAATGCGCGCGTCCGCGAAGCCGGTCCCTCGCCGTCGCCGGATTGGCTTTCCACGTCGCTGCGTCCGGCTTCAACTCCGCCTCCATCCCGCCCGTGTCCTCCGCCGACCCCCGCCTTCATTCCGCGCCGCGTTTCGCGTTCGCCAGCGACAACACCGCGGGGGTGTGTCCCGAGGCGCTGGCGGCGATCGCGGCGGCCAACGCCGGCCGGGCCGCGAGCTACGGCGAGGATGAGGCGACGCGCGCGGCGAAGCGGGCGCTCGCGGACGTGTTCGAGACGGACTGCGAGGCCTTCTTCGTCGGGAACGGCACCGCGGCCAACGCCCTCGCCCTCGCAGCGCTCTGCGAGCGGCATCACGCCGTGGTCTGCCACGAGCTGGCGCACATCGAGACCGACGAGTGCGGCGCGCCGGAGTTTTTCACCGGCGGGAGCAAACTGCTGCCGGTGGGCGGGCCCGGGGCGAAGCTGCAACCGGAAGCCCTCGCACCCATGCTCGGGCGCGGCCACGGCGTGCACTTTCCCCGGCCCAGGGCGGTGTCGCTCACGCAGGCCACCGAGCTCGGCACGGTGTACACGGCGGACGAGCTGGGCGCGGTCTGCGCCTTCGCGCGGGCGCACGACCTGAAGGTGCACGTGGATGGGGCGCGTTTTGCCAATGCGGCCGCGGCCCTCGGCGCGCGCGGCGTCACGCCGGCGGCACTCACCTGGCGCGCCGGGGTCGACGTGCTGAGCCTGGGAGGCACCAAGAACGGCTTGCTCGGCACCGAAGTCGTGGTGTTTTTCGATCGGGCGCTCGCGCACGAATTCGCATACCGGGTGAAACAGGCGGGCCAGCTCGCCTCGAAGATGCGCTATGCCGGGGCGCAGTGGTCGGCCGTGCTGCGCGACGGGGCGTGGCTGCGGCACGCCGCGCACGCCAACCGGCAGGCGCGGGCGCTGGCCGACGGGCTCGTGCGCCTCGGCTTCGCGCTGATCGTGCCGGCCGAGGCCAATGGCGTATTCGTGCGCTTCACGTCCGCGCAGGCCGCCGGCCTGCAGGCCCGCGGGTGGCAGTTCTACCGCTTCGTGGGTGCGGACGGATACCGGCTGATGTGCGCGTGGGACACGAGCGAAGCCGAGGTCGCCGCATTCCTCGCCGATGCCGCCACCGTGTCGGCGGCGACCTGAACCGGGACGCTCAAAGGCGGAACCGATTGTTCCCCAGCAGCTGCGGTCGGATCGGTCGAATGCCAGCCGCCTGGGGACAGGCGGCTCCACCTTCTGTGCGGTCGTATTCCTGGGTGATGCGAAGGTCAGTGGCATCGTTCCGCTGCAGCGAGGCGCACGCGGTGGCAGCTTCCGTGGACGGAACACCGGCGACGCCGACACGAAAAAGCCCCCGGACGGAAATCCGGGGGCGAAAGGGGCAGCAGGTGCGTCCCGCTTATTTCTTGGCCGGCTGCGCGGGGGCCGGAGCCGGGGCCGGCGCGGTGGCCGGCTTGATGTCCAGCAGCTCGACTTCGAAGACGAGCGTGGAGCCCGGCGGGATGCCCGGGCGGCCGTCGTCGCCGTAGGCGAGCTGCGGCGGCACGTACAACTTGATCTTGCCGCCCTTGTTCATCTTCTGGATGCCCTCGGTCCAGCCGCTGATCACCTGGTCGAGCGGGAACTCCGCGGGCTCGCCGCGCTGGACGGAGCTGTCGAAGACGGAACCGTCGAGCAGGGTGCCGGTGTAGTGCACGCGCACCGTTTCGGTGGGCTTGGGCGACGGACCGGTGCCGGGCTTGAGGATCTCGTAGTGCAGGCCGCTCGGCAGTGCGACGACCGCCTTGTTCTCCTTCAGCTTGGTGAAGTAGGCGGAGTTGGCGGCCTCGTTCTTCGTCTTCAGCTTGGAGACGTACGCGGCCTGCTTCTTCTGCATGAACTCGTCCATCGCCGGGCCGATCTTTTCCAGCTCATAGGGCGAATCCTTGCCCGCGGCGGCGAGGGCGATGCCCTTGAGCAGCAGATCGACCTCCTCCTTCGAAAACTCGAGCTCGGTGAGCCCGACCCGCTTGCCGATGAACCAGCCGAATTCCTCGATCAGTTGCGCGTCGGTGAACGCGGCTTTCGCCGGCGCGGCAGGCTGCCCCGGGAGGTTGAGCTTGACCTCCTGGGCGCGGGAGGCGGCGAGGCCCAGCGCAAGCAGGCTGATCGTGGCGGTGAACTTGAGTTTCATTCGTGGAGGGATTGGACCGATCTAGAGAAACGGCGGAAAGGGCTTGGTGCCGTGAAATGTCCATCCCTGCACCCCGCCCGTCCCGAAGGCAATCCCGATCTCCCCGCTTGAACCGGCGGCGCCGCTGGGGCAACAGTGCCGCCTCTTTACGCATGAATCCCGACGTTTTCTGGACCAGTCAGGACGGTCAGATCCTCACGGTGAAAAACAAGGACGAGCGCACGGTCACGCTCACGATGGGATTCTGGCCCCGCCACCCGGCCGAGTTCGAGTTCCTCAAGGCCCAGCTCGCCCAGCTCAAGTTCACCGAACGCAGCGCGATGGCCCGCATCGGCATCGAGATGATCACGAGCGGCCCGCTGCGGGTCGAAGGCAACCGGGTCGAACTCGATGCCGATGCCTTCATCTTCGACGCCAGCTTTCCCAATGCGGGTTACTGGAAGAAACTCATGCGCGTGGGCGCGCCGGTCGGCCGGCTGTTCCATGCGCCGGTGGCCGCGAAGCTCTCCACCGCGGAGATCTGGGCGGCGCTGAAGGAGAACCGGATCAAGCTGCCCAACACGATCAGCATCGACTCGGTGGGGCGCGTCTTCCTCACGCCGCACCAGCTCGTCTATACGCTCAGCCAGCGGCTGGGTCGCGCGGACTTCGAGCGGATCGTCAGCGGCGTGGCGGGCCGCGGCTACATCGACCGCGTGCAGATCCGCCACGAGGCGGCGCCCCTGGTGATCGCGCCCCGCTCCGGCATCCTGACGAGCTGCTCGATGTACCTGAAGGAGCACTTCGTCGTGCTGAATCCAGGCGCGGGCAATTTCGGCATTCATACCAGCGCGGTGCTGCTGGATCCGATCAAGACCTTCGGCACGAACATCATGCTGGAGATCTACAACCCGGGCGACCAGCCGGTGGTGAATCCCATGGTGTCCGTCGAGGTGTTCCGCGCCCCCGAGGCCGAGGATCCCGAATTCAAGACCCTCGCGAAGAAGCGCAACCGGCTCCTCCTGACCGCCAAGGGCCTCTACAAATGCCTCGACGAGAATCCCGTCGCGATCACCGCCGAGGCCCGGCCCAAGACGCAGGTGTCGGTGCGCGGCCAGAGCGGGTCGGTCGACAATCGGGCCGTCATCGTCCGCGCCAACGAGGACCTGAAGCGCTTCCTCGAAGGCGAGGCGTGCCCGGTCGGCAGCCGGACGATGATCCAAGCCCTGGATGCCGCGCCCGACAACGGCGACACGCTCGTGCTGGATTACTTTCCGTCGCTGCTCGAGCACATCGAGCTGCTGGCCCGCATGGGCTCGCTGAAGCTGAAACGGATCGTCTTCCGCAAGGCGTCGCGCACGCACGGCTATTTCCTTTCCAGCAACGACCACTCGCGCATCGACACCCTCGCCGCCATCGGCGTGCAGGTGTACTGGTACGACGAGCTCACCAAGGACATCTACCTGCACACCTATAAAAAGAACCACGGGTTCTTCGTGCGGGAGGAGAGTGCGCGGAGATTCCAGGAGTCGACGATCCTCGCGTTCTATGGCTCGGCGTGGGGCCTGGAACAGGCGGACACGGATCGCATCTCGCACCTGGTCGACAAACTCACGTCGTTCATCGGCCACAACCTCGGCGTGCTCACCGGCGGCGGCGGCGGGGTCATGCGGCTCGCCACCGACCAGGCCCGCGCGAAGGGCGCGCTCACCGGCGCCTGCTTCCTCGAACTGGAAGCGCAGCCGCCCGAGCTCGGCGTGGATTTCTTCAACACGTTCCAGGAATCCGCGCGGCACTTCCGGCAAAAGTGGTTCGAGGCGGCGGATTTTTGCGTCTTCAACGTCGGCGGCGTCGGCACCCTCGAGGAGGTCGGCATCGAGCTCTGCAACCTCAAGCTCGGGATTCGGCCGCGCATCCCCTACGTGTTCTTCAACGCCACCTTCTGGGCCGATCTCCGCCGCCAGCTGCGCACCATGATCCAGACGCGGCGCGCGCCGGCGTGGATGACGGATTACGTGCTGTTCACCGACGATCCCGACGAGGTCGTCGCGTTCTACCGGAAGAAGCTGCAGGTGCTCTAGCGGCGCCTTAAGTGAAATCGCAGCCGCGCGGAGCGGGATCCTCGACGCAAAGACGCGAAGGAAAGCAAAGACTCGCCAGGAGAACTTGGCGAAACTTCGCGTTCCTTTGCGACTTTGCGTTTTGGTTTGGGCTGCAGGGTGATTGATCCTGCGCCAGCGGCGAGCCGGACACCCGGCCGGTCGTGCTCGAGGTGGCGCGGCGTGTTCCCCCGCCGCGGCGTTCGAATCCTGCCGGCGGGCGGGCCGGGGACTCCGCTCCCTCGCCCCCGCGCGCTCTCCCGCCGCGCCGCAAAGTTTGGTTGTTTTTCCGGCCCCGGCTCGCTGTGTTTCGCCGCGTGGCCAACACCGCACTTCCTCGCTCCGTCCTGGTCGTGGGTTCCGGCGGACGCGAACACGCGCTCGTCCGATCCCTGCTGGCATCGCCGGCGCGCCCCCGCGTGCTCTGCGCCCCGGGCAACGCCGGCATCGCGGATGAAGTCCCCTGCGTGGCCGTCGCGGCCGACGACGTGGACGGCCTCGTCGCCCTGGCGCGCAAGGAAAGCGTCGAGTTCGTTGTCGTCGGCCCCGAAGTGCCGCTGTCGCTCGGCCTCGCCGATGCGCTGCGCGCGGCCGGCGTGCCGGTGTACGGGCCCAACGCCGACGGCGCCCGCCTGGAGGCGTCCAAGATTTTCACCAAGCAGGTCCTGTTGAAGTACCGGATTCCCACCGCGCCGGCGGCGTTCTTCGACACGGTGCCCGAGGCGCTCGCCTACCTGCGCACGCGGGCGATTCCGATCGTGATCAAGGCCGACGGCCTCGCCGCGGGAAAAGGCGTGGTCGTCGCCTCCTCGTCCGACGAGGCGGAGGCGGCGGTGCGCGAGATGATCGAGGGCGGCCGTTTCGGTGCCAGCGGCCGGCGGATCCTGATCGAAGACTGCCTCTTCGGCGAGGAGACCTCGATCCTCGTCGTCGTCTCGGGTCGCGAGTATGTCATCCTGCCCACGTCGCAGGACCACAAGCGCGTCGGCGAGGGCGACACCGGACCCAACACCGGTGGGATGGGGACCTACTCGCCGGCTGACGTCGTGACGGCGGCCCTGCTCGACCGCATCGACCGCGAGATCGTGCGCCCGTCGGTCGACGCCATCGCGGCCGAGGGCATCGATTATCGCGGCACGCTGTTCATCGGCATCATGCTGACGGACTCGGGTCCGAGCGTGATCGAGTTCAACGCGCGCTTCGGCGATCCCGAGACGCAGGTCGTGCTGCCGCGGATCGCGAGCGACGTGCTCGAGTTGTTGTGGGCCGCGAGCCGCGGTGAGCTGGCGGGGCAGAGCCTCGAGGTGCGGCCCGAACCCGCGATCTGCGTCGTGATCGCCGCCCGCGGCTATCCCGACGTCTTTCCCAAGGGCGACCCGATCGGCTTTCCGGCCGCGCTCCCCGAGGGCGTCACGATCTATCACGCCGGCACCAGCCGCAACTCCGCGGGCACCATCGTGACCCAGGGCGGCCGCGTGCTGGGGGTCACGGCCCTGGCGCCCACCCTGCGCGCCGCCGCCGGCGCGGCGTACGACGTCTGCGCGCAGATCGAATGCGCCAGCAAGTACTACCGGCGCGACATCGGCGCGCGGCAGTTGCAGCGCACATGATCCGCCGGGCGTGCCTTTCCCTCGTGCTCGCGGCCGCCACGCTGGCCCTGGCGGCGGCCGGCCGCGTCGAGCGCGACCTCGGCGGGGGACTGGTTTATGTGCGCGTGCACCGCCTGCCCGCCGACTTGCCGGAAACGCCGGTCGGGCGGGTGCCGCCGTGCGTGATCGACCTGCGTTTCGTCGCGGCGGACGACGCGGCGGCGGCGGCCTTCGCCGCCTGGCTGAAGTTCCGCGCCAGCCTGCGCTCGCCGGTGTTCGTGCTCGCCAACGCGGAGACCGCGGAACCGCTGCGCAAGAGCCTCGCCACCCGCGAGCGGGGCGCGGGCGTCATGGTGGTCGGCGCCGCGTCGGAACACTTGCAGCCGGATGTCGAGGTGAAGACCACCGCGGACGACGAGCGGCGGGCGTACGACGCGGTGGAAAAGGGCGCGGCGCTGACCGCGGTGCTTGCCGACAATCCCCACAAGGTTCGTCACGACGAGGCGAGCCTGGTGCGCGAGACGCAGGTGCGGCCGCTGCCGGAGGTCGCGGAGCCGGGCGAGGGAAGCGCCCCGGCTGACACGCCCCCGATCGACGCGACCCTGCAGCGCGCGCTGCACCTCCATCGCGCGCTCGTGGCGATGAAAAAACTTTGAACCGGGGCCCCTGTCCTGCGCCCGGCCCGGCGGGGAGCTTTCCAGCTTTGCGTTTCCCCTGAAACCGTGTCCTTTGCCACCCTGTGTCGGCTTCCGGAACCATCGTTACCGTCTGCACCGCGAACATTTGCCGCAGTCCCATGGCCGCGGCGCTGCTGCAACACGCGCTGGCCGCGCAGCCGGAGCCGCTGCGTTCGTTGCGGGTGATTTCCGCCGGGGTGGCGGCGCGGGGCGGGGAACCGGTTTCGGAGAATTCCGTGGTCGCGCTGCGCAAGGTGGGGCTCGACATCGCGGCGCACCGCAGCCGTCCGCTCACGCAGGCGATGCTCGACGACGCGCTGGCCGTGCTCTGCATGACGGAGTCGCATCGGGCGATGATCCAGCTTCAGGCCGACCCGGTGCCCGCGCATGTCTTCCTGTTCCGCCAGTTCGTGCCCGGCCCGGGTGACAAGGAGATCGGGGATCCGTTCGGCGGCCCGTTGCGGGTCTATGAGGCGGTGCGGGACGAGATGGTGGAGTCGATCCCGGCGCTCGTGGCGCATCTGCGCACGCTGGTCGGCCCGCGGCGCGGGTCTTAAGGACGGATTTCGGATTGCGGATTGCAGGGTGAAGCCCTCCGCTCGGGGGTTTCTGTTTCCCGCGTCCGCACTCTCCGTCCCACGTCCATCGCAATGCTCTCCGCCTCGCCGCTTCGCACCCTCGATCCTGAAATCCACGCCGCCATCGCCGCCGAGCTCAGCCGCCAGCAGAGCCACATCGAGCTGATCGCCTCGGAAAACTTCACCTATCCGGCGGTGATGGAGGCGCAGGGGAGCGTGCTCACGAACAAGTATGCCGAGGGTTATCCGGGCAAGCGCTGGTACGGCGGCTGCGAGCACGTCGACAAGGTCGAGACCCTCGCGATCGAGCGCGCCAAGCGGCTTTTCGGCGCGGAGCACGCCAACGTGCAGCCGCACTCCGGCTCGCAGGCTAACTTCGCCGTCTACACCGCGGTGCTGCAGCCCGGCGACAAGGTCCTGGGCATGAACCTGAGCCACGGCGGCCACCTCACCCACGGCAATCCCGCGAACTTCTCGGGCAAGCTGTACCAGTTCGTGCAATACGGCGTCCGCGAGGACAGCGGCCGGATCGACTACGACGAGCTTGCAGCCATCGCGGCGCGGGAGCAGCCGAAGATGATCACGGTGGGCGCGAGCGCCTACTCGCGGGTGATCGATTTCGCCCGCATGGGCGAGATCGCGCGCGGCGTCGGCGCGCTGCTCTTCGCCGACATCGCCCACATCGCCGGCCTGGTCGCGTCCGGCGTGCATCCCTCCCCCGTGCCGCACGCGGACTTCGTCACGACGACGACGCACAAGACGCTGCGCGGCCCGCGGGGCGGCCTCATCCTCTGCCGCGCCGCGCACGCCAAGGCGATCGATTCGGCGATGTTCCCGGGCGGCCAGGGCGGGCCCCTCATGCACGTGATCGCGGCGAAGGCGGTGTGCTTCCTCGAGTGCCTCAAGCCGGAGTTCAAGGCCTACTCCGAACAGATCGTGAAGAATGCCCGCGCGCTCGCCGCGGCAATGACGCGGCGCGGCTACAAGATCGTTTCCGACGGCACCGACAATCACCTCATGCTCGTCGACCTCCGCCCGAAGTTCCCGGAACTCACGGCCAAGAAGGCGCAGGAGACCCTCGATCTCGCCCATATCACCTGCAACAAGAACACCGTGCCGTTCGAGACGCGCAGCCCGTTCCAGGCCTCCGGCATCCGTCTCGGCACGCCCGCGGTCACGACCCGCGGCTTCATCGAGGCGGAGATGGAGGAGATCGCGGATTGCATCGACGCCGTCCTCGCGGCGATCGGCACGCCGGCGGAAGCATCCGCCCTCGAGCAGGTGCGCGGCAAGGTCGCCGCAATCACCGGCCGCCATCCGCTGCCGTACCGGCTGTAAGGGCGACGGTCGCGACCTCGCGCGGCGTCGTTCCCTCCGGGATCGATGCCCCGGCCGAAGCGATTCCGCGGTGGAGCCGCCTGTCCCCAGGCGGCTGACGTCCGACGGTTCCGTCCGTAGCGGCTCGGACCAGCCGCTCCCCCTTTCCGTGCGGCCGTTTTCAGCGGCGAAGTCACGATTGCGCGGCCAGTGGCGTTGCCCATGCTGCCCGCGCTTCATGACCGCTGACGCCTCGCCGCCCCCGTTTCCGCTGCCGCCGCGCGCCGTCGCGGCGCTCGTGCTCCTGGTGGGCATCGGGTTGAGCGTGGCCGGCTACCGCACCGGCCGTAACGCGGAGCAGGAACGGGCCGAGGCGCAGGTGACTCATCGCGCGGCCCTGCGGCACGCCCTCATCCGGGAGGTGCTGGGCAATTACGAGGACGCGCTGCACGGGTTTTCCGCGCTGTTCACGGTCGATGCCGCACTCTCCCGCGAGGAGTTCGCCCGGGCCGCGTCGCGGCTGGAGGAACGGCTGCCGGCGGTGCAGGCCTTCGAATGGGTGCCGGCGGTGCCTGGCGCGCGGCGCGCGGAATTTGAAGCGGCGCGGCGGCGGGACGACCCGGAGTTCGCGGTCGTGGAGCCGGGCGCCGGTGGTGCCATGACTCCCGCACCGGAGCGGCCGCTGCATTATCCGATCGCCTACGTGCATCCCCTGCGCGGCAACGAGGCCGCGCTTGGCTACGACCTGGTGTCGGGACCCACGCTCGCCGCGCTCGAAAAGGCGCGGCGCACCCGGGAGGTCGTGGCCACCGCGACGTTCCCGCTGGTCCAGGACCCGGGCGGTCGCTCGGGCCTCGTCCTCATCGTGCCGGTCTACCGGCCGGGGACGGCGGACGAGCCCGAGTTCGCCGGCTTCGTGCAGGGCGTCTTTCGGACGCACGACCTGCTGGCCTCCGTGCACGCGCGCCCGCCGGAGCCGGAACTCGAGGTGATGGTCATCGACGCGGGCGAGGACGTTCCGGGCCGACGGGTCCTCTACGTCGGCGGGAGCCCGTCCGGGGCTCCCGCGGCTGCCGTCGACGAGGCGGGGTTCCGTGCCGGCACCCACCGCGAGCATCCGCTGGCGTTTGGCGGGCGCGACTGGCGGGTAGTGTTTCGTCCGCCGGGCGGGGTGCTCGCGGGGCACCAGACCTTCCTTCCCTGGTTGCGCGGAGCCGTCCTGTTGACCCTGTCCGGACTCGCGGCCGGGCTGGTGCTGGTGTTGGGGCGTCGGGCGCAGAGCGTCCGGCGCGAGGTGGCGGCGCGGACCGCGGAGCTCGCCGAGAGCCGGCGCCAGCACGCCGCGATGCTGCACGCGCTCCCGGGCATGGCCTTCCGCTGCACGTACGACACGCACCTCACGGTGGATTTCGTCAGCGAAGGGGCGCTCGAGCTGACCGGGTGGTCGGCGCACGAGTTTCTCTCCGGCGCGGTGCATTTCCGCGATTGCATCCATCCGGACGATCTCGAGCGGGTGCGCGAGGCGACGCGCCGCTCGCTCGAGAACCGCACCGACATCGAGGTCGAGTATCGCCTGCGCACGAAGGACGGTGCCGAGAAATGGGTCCTGTCCCGCGGGCGCGGCATCGCCCGCACGGATGGCGCGCCGCAGGTATTCGAAGGGCTGGCCATCGACATCACGGCGCAAAAACGGGCGGAGGCCGCGCGGCTCGAACTCGAGCGCAAGCTGCTCGAAGGACAGAAGCTGGAGAGCCTGGGCCTGCTCGCGGGCGGCATCGCGCACGATTTCAACAACCTCCTGAGCAGCATCCTCGGCAACGCCAGCATGGCCCGGCTCGCGCTGCCGCCGGACAGCGGCCTCGACGAGCAGATGCGGGCGATCGAGAGTGCGTCGCTGCGCGCGGCGGAATTGTGCCGGCAGATGCTCGCGTACGCGGGGAAGGGACGCTTCGTGGTCGAGCCGGCCGACCTCGGCATGCTGGTCGAGGACCTGCTGCCGCTGCTGAAAATCTCCGTCGCGCACCAGGCCGCCCTCCGCCTGCGCCTCCCGCGGGGCCTGCCGGCGGTGCGGGCCGACGCGACGCAGATCCGGCAGATCGTGATGAACCTCGTGCTCAATGCCGCCGACGCCGTCGCGGGTCGCGTCGGCGAGATCGAACTCGCCACCGGCCTGGCCCGGCTCGATGCGCCCGCTCTCGCGCGGTGCGTGGCGGGAGCGGAGCTGCCGCCGGGGGAATACGTTTTCCTCGAAGTCCGCGACAACGGAGCCGGCATGACTCCCGAGGTGCAGGCGAAGATCTTCGATCCGTTCTTCACCACGAAGTTCTCCGGCCGCGGCCTCGGCCTCGCGGCCGTCCTGGGCATCGTGCGGAGCCACCAGGGGGCGCTCCGCGTCGAGAGCGTGCCCGGGCGCGGCTCGGTGTTCCGCCTATACCTCCCGCCGCAGCGGGGCTTCCCGGTCGCGGCCCGCGCGGCCGCGCCGGGTCCCGTCGAAACCGGGGTGCAGACCGGACACCTGCTGGTGGTCGATGATGAGGAACAGGTGCGCTCCGTGCTCGTTGCGATGCTGAAGGTCTGCGGGTTCACGGCCGATGCGGTCGCCGACGCCGGCGCGGCCCTGGAGCGGTTCGGCGCCAATCCGGCGACGTACGCCGCCGTCGTGCTCGACCTCGTGATGCCCGGCATGAACGGCGAAGAGACCTTCCGCGCGCTCCGCGCGATCCGGCCCGACGTCGCCGTGCTCATCGTCAGCGGCTACAGCGACGGCGATGTCGTGGGCCGCCTGGGTGGCGGCCCGGGCATCGCCTTCCTGGCCAAGCCCTTCACCCGGGCCTCGCTCGAGGCGACGCTGCGGTCGCTGCTCGCTCCCGCCCCCTGATCGGCCTCCGGGACGCGACGGCCGTTTGTGCCTTGGCGTCGTCCGCGGGATGCTTTTTCGTGCGGTCAATTTCGTGCCCACCGCTTCCTCCACCGCCTCCTCACCCCGACCCGAGCGTCCGCTCTCGCTCGGCGTCATCTTTCTCACGCTGTACATCGATCTGATCGGCTTCTCGATCATCTTCCCGCTGGGGCCGGATCTGCTGGGACACTACCTGAAACTCGAGGGGCAAACCGGCGCGCTGGGGTGGATGGTGGCGCAGACCGACGCGCTCGCGCGGGCGTTCGGCATCGGCAATTACGCGCCGGTGCTGTTCGGCGGCGTGCTGAGTTCGGTGTTTTCGCTGCTGCAATTCGTGTTCGCTCCGTTCTGGGGCGCGGTGAGCGACCGGCGCGGCCGCCGCCCGGTGCTCCTCCTGACCGTCGCCGGCACCGCGCTCGGCTATCTGGTGTGGGTGTTCAGCGGCTCGTTCTGGCTGTTCCTCCTGTCGCGCATCGTCAGCGGCGCGTTCAGCGGCAACCTCTCGGTCGCGACCGCGGCGGTGGCCGACGTGACGTCCCGCGCCGAGCGTTCGAAGGCGATGGGGCTGGTCGGCGCGGCGTTCGGGCTCGGGCTCGTGACCGGGCCGACAATCGGCGCGTTCACCGTGCACCTCAACCTGGCGGAGGCGTTTCCCGCGCTGGCGCGTTTCGGACTGAATCCCTTCTCGGCGCCGGCGCTCGTCGCGTTCGCGCTGTGCGTGGTGAACCTGTTCTGGATCGGGGCGCGCTTCAAGGAGACGCTCCCGCCCGAGACGCGCGCCGGCGCGGTCGAGCCACGGCTGCGCAATCCGATCGCCGCGATCCTCGGGCTCGAGAATCCCGCGGTGCGCCGCGCCAACCTCGTGGCCTTCGTGTTCTCGGTGGCGTTCGTCGCGATGGAGTCGGCCCTGACCTTTCTCGCCAGCACCCGTTTCGGCTATACGGCGCGCGAGAACGGCATCCTGCTCGGTTTCCTCGGGTTCTGCGCGATCGTCACGCAGGGCTACATCGTGCGGAAACTCCTGCGCGTCGCCGACGAGGTGCGGGTCCTGGGGGCGGGGCTCGTGTTCGCCGTCGCCGGCTTCCTGGCCATCGGGTACGCGGCGCAACCGTGGCTGCTGTATGTCGGGCTGGCGCTGCTCGCGCTGGGCTCCGGCCTCGTCAACCCCTCGACGACCGGCCTCATTTCCCTCTACGCGGGCCAGGAGGAGCAGGGCCGCGTGCTCGGCATCTTCCGTTCGCTCAGCGCGCTGTCCCGGGCGTTCACCCCGGTCCTGGCCGGCATCGTGTTCTGGCGATTCGGGTCGGCGAGCGTGTTCGTGGCCGGAGCCGTGCTGACGCTCGGCGCGCTCGCGTTGTGCGTGCGGCTGCCTAAGCCGGAGAAATGAACACGACGGCCGGGCCCCGCGGGGCGCAGCGCGGACGGGCCAGCCCGGCAGGCCGGTGGCCGGTCGCGGGGTCGCTCGTGCTGGCGCTGGTGTTGCTCGCGACCGGATGCACGCTGCCTTCGTCACGGCGGCCGCCGCTGCCGGGGCGGACGACGCTCGCCTCCCCGCTCGTGATCCTCCCGGCGCGCTCGATCGGCAATTACCTGCTCATCGAGGCAAAATGGGACCGCTTCGGTCCGTATCACTTCCTCGTGGACACCGGATCTTCGGTGACCCTGGTCACGCCGGCGCTGGCGCGGAGGTACCCGGGCCGCAACGTGCCGCCCTCGGCAGTGACCACCGTCCGCGGCGCCGACGGCCGGGTGCGCGAGCTGCCGCGCAGCTCGGTGCGCCGGATCGAGCTGGGCGACGCCCGCTTCGAGGACGTCGAAGTCCTGCTCTACGACTGCGCCCCGCTTTCGGCGCACCTCGGCGTGCGCATCGACGGCGTCCTGGGTTTTCCATTGTTCCGCGAAGTGCTGCTCACCCTCGACTATCCGGGCAGCCGCGTGCTGCTCCAGCCCGCGCGCGAGGCCCCGCTGGCACCGGGTGAGGTCGTGCCGTTCGACGACGTCCACAAGACGCCGCTCATCAGCGTGCAGCTCGGCGATCGCTCGATCGTCGCGCTGATCGACTCGGGCAGCGATGCGCTGTTCAGCCTCAATCCGATCGGCATGACGCCGGAGTTTATTTACGGCCCGGTCACCGGCGCCACGGTGAGCACGATCAGCGGCGACCGCACCCAGTCGATTGGCCGGCTCGGCGGCGCGCTCTCGATCGGCGGCTACGAGTTCAGGCAGCCGGTGGTCGAGGTGACCGACACGCTGTCGGCCATCGGCGGCGGATTGCTCCGGCATTTCTCCGTCATGTTCGACCAGCAGCGCGACCGGGTGACGTTTTACCGTGAATCGCGCGAGCCGATCGTCACGGCGCCGCGGCCCAGCGCCGGGGTGAGTTTCAACAAGACTCCCGCGTACTGGCGGGTGGAAGGGGTCGTGCCGGGCTCGTCCGCGGAGGCGCTCGGCATCCAGGCGGGCGACCTCGTGGTCCGCATCAACGGCGAGCCGGTGGCACGTTGGGACCTCCCGCGCTACGAGCAGCTCGTCTCCCGTGCGCGCGACCTCACGTTCACGTTTCTCAACGGCAACAGCGAGTCGGAGAAGACCGTGAAGGTGTTCGAGCTGGTGCCCTAACGCGCCCTAAGTGAAATCGTAGCCGCCCAGAGCGGGATCCTGAACGCCAAGTCGCGAAGGAAGGCAATAACCGCGAAGAAAGACTGGGCGAAACTTCGCGTTCCTTTGCGACGTTGCGTTTCGGCTTGGGCTGCAGAACGATTGAATCCGCCCTCGCGGCTCGGGGCAGTCCGCCGCCCCGCGGCGACCCTCAACCGTCCCTGCGCAGCAGGAATGCCGCTCCTCCGTCGTGGCCTGCGACCCAGGGATGGCTGAGCACGCTGCGCTCGAGGGAGAAGGGTCCGCCCGCCTTGCCGGCGAGGAAAGCGCGGACGACGTGCTCGTTCTCCTCGGCATCGATGCTGCAGGTCGAATACACGAGCCGTCCGCCCGGCGCCACGAACCGCGCCGCGGCGTGCAAAAGGGAGAGCTGCTGGTCCGGGTGCTTCCGGAAGTCGCCGGGCTGCAGCCGCCATTTGACGTCCACGCGATGCCGCATCACCCCGGTGTTGGAACACGGGGCGTCGAGCAGAACCGCCGAATAGGACTCCGGCAGGCGATGGGCGCGCAGCGCCAGGGCCGGTTGCTGGAGCAGGTCCGCCTGCACGAGTGCGACCTCCACGCCCCGGGTCCGGGACAGGTTCTCCTTGAGCCGGTCGATCCGGGTGCCGGGCAGGTCGATCGCGACCAGCCGCGTGGACGGGGAGGGGACGGGCTCGTCCGTCACGGGTGGGAGGGCCGCGGCGACCCGATCGGCGATCAGGAGGCTTTTCCCTCCGGGCGCGGCGCACAGGTCGAGCACGGTGTCGCCCGGCCGTGGCGCGAGCAGGTCCACCGGGATCAACGTGGACGGATCCTGCAGGTAAACCTGGCCGGCCTTGAGCAACGGCTCCAGTTCCGCCCAATGCCCGGGCGTGACGACGAACATTCCCGGCCAGACCGTGGGCGAAAGGAAGGCCGGCGGCGTTGCCGCCGCGTCACCCCGCCAGCGGGCATGGACCGGCGCGGGGCGCTGGTTCCACTCCAGGAGCGCGCGGGTGGAGGCGAGGCCGAACTGGGCGACCCAGTTCTTCACCAGCCACAGCGGGTGGGAAAAATAATGCGCCAGGGCCTCGGGCGGGGCGTCGGGACCGGGCGCGGGTTGGGCAAGGATGCCGGCGAGCTTGCGCATCACGGCGTTGACGAGCCGGGCTTCGGCCGGGCTGGCGAGCGCCTTCGTCTGCTCCACCGCGTGGTGCACGATGCGGGCGGACCGGCCGGAATCCGCATCGAGGGTGGCCTCGATCAGCTCGAAACCCGCGATGCAGAGCACCGCCCGGGTGGAGAAACGAGGCGGGTGCGCGATCAGGTGGCCGAGGGCCGAGTCGATGCGACCGAAATGCCGGACGACGCCCAGCACCAGGTGCTGGCAGCGCGCCCGATCCGCGCCGGTCAGCGCCCGGGGCAGGCTGTCGAGCAGGCCGTCGATCCGCTCGCGCTGGTCCAGCCAGCGGGCCACGAGGCGCGCCGCCGCGGGCCAGGGGCCGGGAAGCGGCCCTTCACCGGGTGCGGAGTGAGGCGCGTTCATGCGGACCTCCTCGTGCGGGACAACGGAGCGGTACGGCGGCTTCTGACACTCGGTTTGACAAGGCTGGGCATTGTCCGCTCAACTCTCCCGTTCAGGCCCTCACACACGCAATCATGAATTCCGAAGCCGTTTCCGCGCTCATCGCCAAATCTCCGGCCCTCAAGGTGGCCAAGACCAAGTTAGAGGCCATGGAGCCGGGTGCGTATGTGGTGCATCGGAGCTGGGGATTCGGGCAGATCAAGAGCTATGACGAGGCGGCGCAGCGGCTGATCATCGATTTCAAGGGCAAGGCCGGACACGCGATGGATCCGGCCTTTTGCATTTCCACGATGGAGGTGTTGCCGGCCAATCATTTGCTGGTGCGGAAGGAAACCGAGGCGGCGCAGATCGCCACCCTGGTCGCGGAGAATCCGGTGCAGCTCGTGGTGGAGGCCCTGCACGCCTACCCCAACAACGCCGCCACGGCGATCGAGCTCGAACTGACCCTCGCCCAGGTCATCGGCGAGGAGAAGTTCAAGAAGTGGTGGGCTGCGGCCAAGAAGGCGGTCGCGAAGGATCCGCGGGTCGCGGTGCCGGAGAAGAAGACCGAGTGCTTTGTGCTGCGCGAGACGCCGGTGTCCGCGGAAGACGAGATCATCGAACAATTTAACTCCACGCGTTCCGCCCGCCGCCGCATCGGCCTGGCGGAGGAGCTGATGGACGCCCTCGGGCGGAAGGACATCAAGACCGACCTTTCGGCCGTGTTGAAGGGCGTGGCCGACGCGGTGAAGGAGTCCAACCAGCTCGACGCCGCCGAGCGGCTTTACGGTGCGGCGGTCCGGGACGACCTGGCGCGTGCCGTCGGGCAGGAGCCGGCGTTCACGCCGACGCAGGCCGAGATCATCGCCAACGTCCGGGATCTGCCGGGCATCGCGGAAAAAATCCCGGTCCAGTTCCAGTCGCGCTTCCTGGAACTCATCCAGGAGACGCATCCGATCGAGGCGCGCGACGTGCTGTTCAGCCTCCTGAAGATCTCGCAGGGCAAGTTCACCACGGAGTGCATCAACTTCCTGGTCGAGCAAGGCCACGCCGACGAGCTCGCGGCGACGCTCAAGCGCTGGCAGACGGAGCAGAACCTGCGGGCGCCCGTGCTGCTCTGGATCGTCAAGAACCGGCACTCGAAGAAATTCGCGAAGCTGCTGAACGACCTGATCACGCCCCGCCTGCTGAGCGCCATCTTCTTCGCGATCGACTACGAGGCGCTGCAGGCCTCGAGCGCGCGGCGGATCCCGCTGGCGGATATCCTGAGCGAGGATACCGATCTCATCTCCGACCTGCTCTCCACGGCCGACCCGGAGACGGCGCGTGACCTCGCCAACACGCTCATGCTGAACCAGGGCTTCGAGGAGCTGACGAAGAAGTCGCTGCTCGCCCGCTTCATCAAGATCTTCCCCAAGATCCAGTCCCTGGTCGCCGCCGACGCGGAGAGCAAGGAAGAGCAGTTGCTCGTTTCGAAGGGCAGCTACGACCGCAAGCGCGAGGAATACGAGCAGATCGTCTCGAAGAAGATCCCGGAGAACTCCAAGGCCATCGCCGCCGCCCGCGAGCACGGCGACCTGAAGGAGAACTCGGAGTACAAGATGGCGAAGCAGGACCAGCAGGTCCTCATGGCGCAGAAGACCCTGCTCGAGCGCGATCTCGGCCGCGCCCGCGTGACGGATTTCAAGGATGCCTCCACCGACCAGGTGAGCGCCGGCACCATCGTGGACGTGCGCAACGAGGCCGGCGGCAACACGACGACGTATACGATCCTGGGGGCGTGGGACGGCGATCCGGAGAAGCACATCATCTCGTACAAGACCGCCCTGGGCGCGGCGCTCCTCGGCCGGAAGCAGGGCGAGAAGGTGCGCGTGAAGCTCGGCGGCGTCGACGAGGATTTCACCATCGTGCGCATCGCGCGCTTCGCCGACTCCGCCGGCACCTGAGCGCCCGGCGATCCCACCGGTTGCCTTCGCCACGCCGGAACGAAAGCGCCAGCGCCGCGTGGAAACCTCCTGGGACGTCCTCAAGATCCTCTCCGACCCCACCCGGGTCCGGCTGCTCGCGCTCACGCAACGCGAGGAACTCTCCGTCGCGGAGCTGCAGGAGATCCTTGGGATGGGGCAGTCGCGCATCTCCTCGCAACTGGCGCTGCTGCGAACGGTGAACTTCGTCACGGACCGCCGCGAGGGGAAGAATGCCTTCTACTCGTTCCGGACCACCCTGCCACCGCGGACCCTGGCGTTGATCCGTGCGGCCCTCGAGGCGGTGGCGGAACTGCCGTCGATGGCCGAGGATCGCGAGAACCTCGAGCGGATCCTGCAGAAGCGGCGCCGCTCCCAGGAACAGTATTTCAACCTGATCGCCGGCCGGCTGGGAAAGAACTACTGCCCGGGGCGCTCCTGGGAGGCGATCGGACACCTCGCACTCCGCATCGCGCCGCCCATCGACATCGCGGACCTCGGGGCGGGCGAGGGCATGATCTCGCAGCTCCTCGCCTACCGCGCCCGGCAGGTCTGGTGCATCGACAACTCTCCCCGCATGGTGGAGGTCGGCAGCGCGCTCGCCCGGAAGAACGGGCTCGCCAACCTGGCCTACAAGCTCGGTGACATCGAGCAGGTGCCGCTGCCCGACCGCTCGGTCGACCTCGCGATCCTCAGCCAGGCGCTGCACCATGCGCAGCACCCGCAGTCGGCGGTCGACGAGGCCGCGAGAATCCTGCGGCCCGGCGGCCAGATCCTCGTGCTCGACCTCAACGAGCACACGTTCGAGAAAGCGCGCGAGCTCTACGCCGACGTGTGGCTGGGGTTCAAGGAAAGCGTGCTCCAGGGCTTCCTGAAGAAAGCCGGGTTCGCCAAGGTCGAAGTCGTGGCCGTGGCGCGCGAGGAGGTGGAGCCCTATTTCGAGACGCTGCTCGCCAGCGGGATCAAGCCGGCGCGCTGAGCCGGGATTGGGCGGCTGGCCGTCGACTCACCGCCGAAAACGACCGCACTGAAAGGTGGAGCAGCTTGTCCTCAAGCTGCTGCGGCCGGATCCGCCGAACGTCAGCCGCCTGGGGACCGGCGGCTCCACCTGGCGGGCGGCTACTCGACGGGCAGGAACTGCACGGCGTCCGCGATCACGTATTTCCCGTCGGTGCCCTCGGTGCCAATACGCACCGTGCCCTCGCGCCCCGCGTTGAACCGGAACGTCCCGAGCGAACGCCACAGCCGCGCATGGGGAGGCTCCTGCTGCTGGTCGATGCGCACGGTGGTCTCGCCGCCGGCGTGCCGGATCGTGACCGGCGTGTTCGGCGCGCGGCGAACGTTGTAGCAGTGCGACACCCGCACTTCGTACCGCCCGGCGCGGGGCAGGTCCGGCCGGTAGATCGCCGCGCTCGCGCCCTTGCCGATGCGCCGGTCATGGAGGTATCCGGCACCGACATACGGCGGAGTGTGGGTCGAGTACTGCCACGTGCCCTGCAGTTCCGCGGCGGTGTCGTCGAGGACGATGCCCGGCAGCCGCGCGACGTCGCCGACGATGAACGGAACGAGCTCGGTCCGGTCCACCGCGCCGGGCGGGTGCTCGTTGGCCAGCGCCGCCGGATGACCGGGCTGCGGCGAGCCGGTGCGAAGCGTGAACCGGCCGGCCACGGTGTTCCACGAGTCGTTGGTATTCTTGCCGGTGAAAACGAGGGTGAACGCCGGCCCCTCCGGCGGCAGCCACTTGGTGGGGAAGTTCCAGTAGAAGGTCGACGTTTCCACGTGCCCCGCGCCCCACGCCTCGTCGTACGCGGCGGTCGTCCACGGACCCCAGGGCTCCGGCGCGTCGAACAACCCGAACCGGCCGGCGTGGGTTTCCGAATGCTCGGTGGCGAGCAGGTAACGGCGGAGGCCCGGATGGTGCACGACGCTGAGGTTCCAGCCGACACCCTGCGCATCGGTGAATACCGGCTGTTTGCGCCCGAGGTCGTGCGTCCACCCCGGGGTGCCGTCCGGCGCGGTGCCCGCGAAGAACTCGTAGCCGCCGCGCTCGAGCACGGCGTCGCGCGGGCAGCGCGCGAGGTAGACGCGGCCCGGCCGGTGCACGTCGAAGGTGTGCGCGGTCGTGCGCGTGGCGCGGTCCGGACCCCACGTGGGCGCGATGAAGTAGCTGTAGACGTAGCCATCGCGCGCCCCGGCGTACCCGCGTCCGAACTGGAGGAACGTCGGCACGGTGAGCCCGTCGGCGAACGTGAAGCTCCAGTCCGCGCGATGCCAGGTGCGGCCGTGATCGGTCGACCACGCCAGGCGGCTCTCCGCGAGGTGCGGGTTGGGCTGCGGCGCCACCCACAGGTACAGCGTATCGCCCACCGCCAGGATGCCATAGCTCTTGCCGCCGAACTGCGCGGGCGCGGCGGGTTCGTGGCCGCCCCAGAGATTGTGGCCGGTGTAGCGGGTGGCCTCGCCTTCGATGCGCGCGACGCCCAGGAGGACGCGGCCGCGGCTGTTGGTGCCGCCGAAGCCGCCGCCGTCGCCCCACGCGGAGTAGAGATGTCCGTCGGCCGCCCAGGTGGTGGGCCAGTTGTCGCTGCCGGGCGCCAGTCGGCGGTGGGTCGGCCAGTCGTACGCCAGCCCGGCGATGACCGGGCTGGGCGGGTAGGGTGGGGCGGACTCCGCGCCGGCGGCCAACCCGGGCGGCGCGAGCAGCGCGAGCAGCCGGGCGACGAGGCGAAACCCGTACGGCCTGGCACGGGGCGCCACGGACGCTTCCGCCGCAGCCGGCGCCCTCATGGGCGGGTGAGCAGCGGCATCCAGAGCCCTTCGCTCACCGCCGGCGCGCGGCCTGATGCGGGAAACGTGGATTTCACGGCGCTGCGCAGGTCGCGCGAGAGCGAGGCCACGGTGGCGGCGTGGGCGGGCAGGCTGGCCAGGTTGGTCAACTCCTGCGGGTCCGTGGTGTAGTCGTAGAGCTCGCGGCCGTGCTCGCCCTCGCCCCATTCGGTGTAGCGGTAGCGCTCGGTGCGGAGGCTGTAGCCGGCGAAACGGGCCCCGCCGGCCTTCTTCTTGCCGCCGCCACCGCCGCCGCCCCGCATCACCTGCGTCAGCGCCCAGCCGCGGCCGCGGGCGGTGACGTCGCGCAGGATCGGGACGAGGCTCTGGCCCTGCAGGTTGGCCGGGGCCGGCACGCCGGCCAGCTCCGCCAGGGTGGGATAGAGGTCGAGATGGCTGACCGGCGTCGCCGCCGCGGTGCCTGCGCGGCTCACGCCCGGCGCGACGACCAGCAGCGGCACGCGCGCGCTGTTCTCGAACAGGCTCTGCTTCTGCCACAGCCCGTGCTCGCCGGTATGGTAGCCGTGGTCGCTCGTGAAGACGATCACGGTGTTGTCCGCCAGCCCCAGCCGGTCGAGCGCCCCGATCACCCGCCCGACCTGGGCATCCATGAAGCTGATACTGGCATAGTAGGCCTGCAGGGCCTCGCGGCGGAGGTCGTCCGTGAGCCGGTTCTGCTCGTTCTTGTAGCTCATGAGGGCCGCCGCGGGCATGTCGGCCTGGTCCTCCTTCACGCCCTGGACCACGCGCATGCGCTCGCGCGGGTACAGGCCGAAGTAGGGGTTCTGCGGGGCGACGTACGGCGTGTGCGGCCGAAAGAAGCCGACCGCGAGGAAGAAAGGCCGCTCCTTCTGCCGCGCGCAGCGCTCGAGCACCCATTCGGCATCGGCCGCGATCTTGCCGTCCGTGTGCTCGGCGTCGCCTTTCGGCGAGGCGTACCAGCTCAGCGTGCCGCCAAACTGGCCTGGCGTGAGGCTGTGGATCTTCGGGTGTTCCTCGAGCCGGTCGACGCCCGCCGGGTTCAGCTCCAGCTCCCACGACGCCGGGTCGTCGTGCCCGTCGGTGCCGATCGAGTTGGGGACGCCGTAGTGGTACAACTTGCCGATCCGGCCGACGAAGTAGCCCGCGTGCCGGAACGCCTGCGGCAGGCTCACCTGGTCGGGGATCGTCTGCCGGAAGATCTGGGAATTGGCGACGATGCCGGTGCTGTTCGGGTACAGCCCGGTGAGCATCGAATTGCGGCTCGGGCCGCAGAGCGGGTAGGTGCAGTATGCCCGCTCGAACCGCACCCCGCGCGCGGCGAGCCGGTCCAGGTTCGGCGTGCGCGCGACGGGATCGCCGTACGTGCCGAGCAGGTTGGCGAGATCGTCCGAGATGATGAAGAGGACGTTGCGCCGCGGCGTGGCGGCGGACAGCGCGCTGGAGGCGAGCAGGAGCAGGACGAGCGACGACAGCAGTCGGGGCAGGCAGCGGGGGTGCATGCGGGCGGTATAGCGATGTCGCCGGCGAGGGCACGCCAAACTTCACCGCGCCCGGTGCGCGTGGCGGCCCCGCTCGCGGCTCGCAGGTTGCGTCCCGCCGGCATCGCGACACGCTGTCCGGCATGAATCCCCTGCGTTCCCTTTGCGCCGGCGCGCTCCTCTGCGCCGGCGTCGCGTTGCAACCCCTGCGGGCGGCCGACGCCGGCGCCTGGCAGACCTGGTTCAAGAACGGGCTCGACGGCGCGCGCGTCGTGAGCGGCTCCGCCACCTATCGCGTCGAGGACGGCGTCCTCATCGGCACCACCGTCGACGGCAGTCCTAACAGCTTCCTGGTGAAGGGGCCATACCGGGACTTCGAGCTGGAGTTCGAGGTCAAGGTCGACGACGCGCTGAACTCCGGCGTGCAGGTCCGCAGCCGGCTCGCCCGGGCTGGCGACCCCGCCCCCAAGGGCAGCAAGAGCGGGAAGGCGCTTCCCGCCGACCGCCTCTACGGGCCGCAGTGCGAGATCGCGATCAACGGCACCGCGGGCGATTTCTACGACGAGGCGCGGCGCGCGACCTGGTGGAGCACGCTCACGCAGACCGAGGCGATGCGCACGGACGCCGCGAAAGCCGCCTTCCGCAAGGGCGAGTGGAACCATTACCGGATCGTGGTGCAGGGCGACCGCTACCGGAGCTGGGTCAACGGCGTGCCGACCGCGGATTTCCGCCAGGGCGACGATCCCGAGGGACTCATCGGTTTCCAGGTGCACGGGATCAAGAAGGGCTCGGGCCCGTACTCCGTGCGCTGGCGCCAGGTGCGTTTTCGCGAGCTCCGGTGACCGGCGGGCGTCATCGCCGCCGATAGCTCACGGCTTGCCTGGGCCCGTCGCAGACCGGCCGCGTGGGGACACGCTGCTCCACCTCAACGGCATGAGTCCGCTCAGGGGCGCTGCCAGGCGCGCTGCAGGAACGCGCGGATGGCGGCCTTGGTTTCCGGCGACGAGAACGCCGGGCCTCCGTGGCCGGCCCCGCGCAGGACCACGAGCTCCGACGGCACCCCGGCCGCCTGCAGCGCGGCGTGCAGCTTTTCGCTCTGCGCCAGCGGCACCTGCTCGTCGCGATCGCCGTGGACGATCAGGAACGGCGGATCGTCGGGTGAAACCTGATACAGCGTGCTCATCGAGCGGGCGGCCTCGGGCCGGTCGCGGACGATGCCCCCGAGCAGCCTGGCCGCGTTCGAGCGCGCGAGCACCGCGTCGGGACGCTGCGGCCCGGGCACGTTCACCGGCATCGTCAGCACGTCGCTTGCCCCGTAGAAATCGATCACTCCGCGCACGGCGCTCGTGACCTGCTCCGATGCCGGCCGCGGGGCCGTGCCGACCACGCCCGCGAGGTTGGCGCCGGACGAACCGCCGGCGACGACGATGCGCGCGGGGTCGAGCTGGAAACGGGCGGCGTTCGTCCGCAGCCAGCGCAGCGCGGCGCGCGCGTCGTCGAGCGGCGCGGGCCAGCGGGCCAGCCAGCTCAACCGGTAGTTGATGCTCACCACGGCGTGGCCCTCGGCCGCGAGCCAGGTGAGCGGACAGTTCTCCTTGGTGCCGGACTTCCAGCCGCCGCCATGGATCCAGAGCACGACCGGCAGCGGCTGGGCGGGCGTCTTCACCGGCAGGTAAAGGTCGAGCAGCAGAGCGCCGGTCTCCGGCCGGCTGTACTCCTGGTTGGCCACCCGTTTCACGCCCTCGGGGAGCGCGCCGCGGATGTCACCGGCGGGGCGGATGTTCCTGCCGCGGGCCTGGGTGAGGCTGTCGCCCAGGTCCTCGCGGGCGCGGGCGACGACCTGTTGCAGGCGGGCGACGATGTCGGGGTGCTGCGCGGCGAGATTGCGCGATTCGCCGGGATCCTCGCGGACGTTGAACAGACTCAGCTCGATCTTCTCGACGCGATAGCCATGGCGGCTCGCGATGCCGCGGATGCCCGAATTCTCGATCGACTGCGGTTTCATGTTGGCCCAGTTGGACGGCTTGCCACCGCGGCCCGGCTCGGCGGCGACGGTGAGGTACTCGTGCGGCACGTGCAGTTTCCAGTCGCCCTGCCGGACGGCGTGCAGCTCCTCGCCCGAGTAGAACCAGAACTCCTCGCGGCCCCGCGCGCCCGGCTCGCCGAAGAGCAGCGGGCGCACATCGATGCCGTCGAGCTTCACCTCGGGCAGCCGCGCGCCGATCAGGCCCGCCAGGGACACGTGCAGGTCCATGGTGCTCCACGGCTCGTCGCTCACCCGGCCGGCCGGCACGCGACCGGGCCAGCGCACGAGGCAGGGCGTGCGATGGCCGCCCTCGAACGTGGTGAGCTTGCCTTCGCGCAGCGGCCCCGACGACCCGGCGTGCTCGCCGTAGGACAGAAACGGGCCGTTGTCGGACGTGAAGATGACCAGCGTCTTTTCATCCAGTCCCAGCCGTTTCAACGTCGCCATCAGCTCGCCCACCGCCGCGTCGAGTTCCTCCACGACGTCGCCGTAGAGGCCCCGTGCGCTCTGGCCGCGGTATTTCCCCGAGGCGAAGATCGGCACGTGCGGCATCACGTGGGGCAGGTAGAGGAAAAACGGTCGCTCGCGGTTGCGCTCGATGAACGAAATCGCTCGGGCGGTGAAGCGCGCGGTGAACTGCGACTGGTCGGGATCGACCTCCACGACGTCGTCGTTCTCGTACACCGGCAGGGCCGGAATGCCGCGGGTGACTGGATGCAGGGGGCCGTTGTCGTTCGAGTACGGCAGGCCGTAGAACTCGTCGAAACCGCGCCGCGACGCGGTGTGCGGCGGGTGGTTGCCCAGATGCCATTTGCCGTAGGCCGCCGTGGCGTAGCCGCGATCCTTGAAGTGCTGGCTCAACAGCTTCTCCCGCGGGTGCAGCCCCGTGGTGCTGGTGTGGTTGAGCGCGCCGCTCATGCTCACGCGATTGGCGTAGCTCGCGGTCATGAGCGCGGCCCGTGAAGCGGTGCACACCGACTGCGCGACGTAGAAGCTGGTGAAACGCGTCCCCTCCGCCGCCAGGCGGTCCAGGTGGGGCGTGCGAATGTCGCGGGCGCCATAGCAGGACAGGTCGCC